>JAIOYD010000133.1 GCA_021741285.1 Rickettsiaceae bacterium
GTTGTGCGCTTGATTCCCGTCAATCTGCGAAACTCTTCTTGGGCTTCACACTTTATTTGTTCAAACCTCATCTAATATCCTTGCTTTAAAAGCAACCAGTTTAATCAATCCCTGCGGTTATGCAAGAGGTCTATTATAGAAATGTTAATATGCTCTTAGTATAACCATAATATATTAATGATTACAAGTAGAAATAGTTATGAGAGTGATTAATAAATTTCTTCTGAACCATCTAAGTCTTCTATATTGGTAATCGGTGAAACGGCTTCATTTCCACTTTCCTCACTGGTAGGGGTAACCTTAGGGTTATACCCAGTTACTTTAAATGCTTCAATTATAGCCTGGGGTGCAGAAGATGGTTGGCCAGTTTCGTAATCAATAGATTCAAATCTTATTGAGTCGGGAACCATGAAATCTACTGAAGGAAATTTATAACCATTAGTCATAAAATGGACAAAGACTGGCAGTGCATAAGTGGAACCAAAAGCTGAGTTACCCAAGCTCTTTGGATTATCAAAGCCAATATATGTACCAACAACTATTTTGGGAGTAAAGCCTACGAACCACACATCTTTAGCTTTATTAGTGGTTCCCGTTTTTCCAGCTATGGTGTAAGGGAGACTTTTTGCTCCAACACCTGTTCCTCGTTGCACACTGCCCATCAACAATGAGATCATCTGGTAATCGGTAGCCTCATCTATAATAACAGGCAAGTTCGGCTTCTGTATTGTCGGAGCTTGAGCATTATCGATAGAGAGGGTAGTGCTGGATTTACATTCCTGGCATTCGCTGTAATCTCGTTTGTAAATTATGTTACCTTTACGATCTTTGATCAGCTCAATGAATTGTGGTTCAACACCTTTTCCACCATTAGCAATAATACTAAAGGCAATGGTCATTTTTTCTAAGGTAGTTTCTAATGCTCCAAGAACGATAGAATGAACAACTTTTGGACTATCAGTAATACCGAATCTGCGAATAAGGGCGGCAACCTTACCAAGGCCAGCGAACTGACCAACTCTAACCGTGATGAGATTGCGTGATTTTTCCAAGCCCTTTCTAAGCGTTATAGGTCCAAGATATTTACCATTATCATTCTTTGGCCTCCATATAGGAAGACCCGGACCTTGATACACATCAATTGGGGCATCATCGAAAATATCGTTGGGTTTCGCGCCCTTTTCGAGTGCAGCCATATATACAAATGGTTTGATTAGAGATCCTGGTTGGCGTTTAGCTTGCGTTGTGCGATCAAATTTGCTGACGCTAAAATCATAACCACCTTCGGCTGCCAAGACACGACCAGTCTCGTGTTCTATAATCATAATGCCACCATTAATTTCAGGTATTTGTTGTAAAAAATAATTCTTGCCTATTATCTCAACAGCGATCACATCACCTGATTTTAATATTCTTTTTACTGATTTAATATTGGTTGCTGTCCAGCTCATATCCTTTAAGTAAATTAAAGCAGTGAGGCCATCGGCAAGCCCAACTTTAGCCTGAGTATCAGTAACATCTAATACAACAGCTAGCTTGTAATGCAATAGTCCATACGGACTTGGTATTTTTTTAAGAGTTTCCTGCCAATTTGTAAGATCAATATTTTTCAAAGAGCCCCGATAACCTCTTTTCATATCATATGCTTTAATGCCAAACCTTAATGCATTGGTCGCTGCTTTCTGCATTGTGGAATCAACGCAGGTCATAATTGTAAGGCCAGCAGTATAGAAATATTCCTCACCAAACATTTCAATCACTTCTTCTCGTACCTTTGCTGCATAGAAGTCAGCATCTATAGTGAGTGCTTTATCAAACTTAGCTAGTATTATTGGCTCATCAATTGCATTCTTTGCTTCTTCCTTAGTAAGGTACCTGTCATCATACATTCTGCCGATTACGTAATTTTTTCGTTCAACTGCCCTTTTGTAGTTTTTCTCTGGATTATATTGGGAAGGTGCTTTAGGGAGGGAAGCAAGGACCGCACATTCACTAATTGACAGTTCCTCGATTGATTTATTAAAGTAGTTTAATGCTGCTGAAGCTACGCCGTAGGCAGTCTTTCCAAGGAATATTTGGTTTAGGTATAGTTCTAAGATCTCATCCTTAGTGAATACTTGAGAAAGTTTGTAAGAAAGAATAGCTTCTTTAATTTTTCGTTCAAAAGAACGCTCAGGAGAAAGTAAAAAAGTTTTGACCACCTGTTGTGTAATGGTGGAACCTCCCTCGGGCCGACGACGATGAATAATGTGAGAAATGTTTGTTACTGCTGCCCTAAAAATACTAAAAATATCCACTCCTTCGTGACTATAAAAATTCTTATCCTCAGCTGAGATGAATGCTTGTATTAGTGGTTTTGGCACAGAGCTAATAGGAACAAATATACGATGCTCTCTAGCGAACTCTTCAATCAGTTTACCATCTGATGAATACATTCTGGTAATAGAGGAGGGGTAATATTTTCTTAGCTGGGAATAATCAGGCAAATCTTTTGTATAATGGTATATTATATACATCAAAATTGCTGCGCCTAGCATACCAAGAAACAGTACCACTTTGGATGTCAGTATAATAAATCTCAATATCATAATACAAAGCCTGTAACACTAATTGCTGAACCTTGAGTAATTTTTATATTCACAATCTTGCCTAGTAAGCTTTTATCTGCATCAGTAACATAAGCAGATTGCATATAAGGCGTCTTGCCACCAATATGACCATCAAACTTACCATTTTTTTCGAATAATACCGGCATAATTTTGCCAACACATGATTCATTAAACTCAAGCTGTTGTTTAAATAATTCTTTTTGCAAAATAGCTAATCTTTCTGTCTGTATATTTTCCGGTACTTTAGTCATTGCTGCTGCCGGAGTACCTGGTCTTGGACTATATTTAAAAGAAAAACACTGACCAAATTTTACTCGTTTAACTAGATCAAGTGTATCAGCAAAATCTTCATCTGTTTCTCCAGGAAATCCAACAATAAAATCAGAGGACAGAACTATATCTGGGCGAGCTATCTTAAGTTTATTGATAATTGTAAAATAATCTTCCCTAGTGTGTTTCCGGTTCATTGCCTTTAATATCTTGTTAGACCCAGATTGAACAGGGAGGTGTAAAAATGGCATTAATTTTTGCTCTAAACCATGAAGGGTAATTAAATCATCACTCATGTCTGTTGGGTGAGAAGTCATATATCTTATACGTTCTAGACCATTGATTTTAGCAACATGACGAATCAAATCAGCTAAGCTGCAAGCTTGCTCATTACTAGCTTTGCCGTGATAAGCATTGACATTTTGACCAAGTAAATGAATCTCTTTTGCCCCCTTTGCAACCAAAGCCATAGACTCTCTATATACCTGCTCAACTGGTCTTGAAAATTCTGCTCCTCTAGTGTAGGGCACTACACAGAAAGTACAAAATTTATCACAACCTTCTTGAACAGAAACATAAGCGCTTACTCCTTGACCTTCAAATGTTTGAGGAAGATTATCAAATTTTTCTTCTTCGATGAAGTCGAGGTCAATCAAGTGTTTTTCTGATCTAGCTAATTTTGCCATCAGATCAGGCAATGTGTGGTAAGACTGAGGACCAACAACTATATCCACGTAAGGAGCCCGCCTGAAAATCTCTTCTCCTTCAGCTTGTGCAACACACCCAGCTACAGTGATTATAGTATCAAGAGCAATATTTTTTCTTGTATCTTTTATAATTTTTATTTTTCCAAGCTCGGAATACATTTTTTCAGAAGCTTTTTCTCGAATATGGCAAGTATTGATAATGACCATATCAGCATCATCAGCTATTGCAGTAGTCTCAAAACCAAAGGGAGTTAATAATTCTTGCATTTTCAGCGAATCATAAACATTCATCTGACAACCATATGTCTTTATGTATAGCTTCTTTGACATTTTTGATATATTTGTAGCAACACTATAGTTATTGCATTTTAAAGAGCCGCCCACCTTGAATACAAAAAATTGCTCAAGGATGATTTTTAGGCAATCCCTAATATTTAATTATTATTGATAAAAATCTCCGCGGAATATATCATAATCTATGAAAAATTAATAGTGATTATTTATTATGGAAAAGATGAATTGGTATGGTACTTATAGCCTGACTTTGCGTGAGATAAAGAGATTTTTGCGGGTTTATCACCAAACTATATTCACCCCAGTAGTTTCAGCATTAATTTTTTTGGCAGTTTTTGTTCTGGCTATTGGGAGTCATAAGGGGGAGGTTTCAGGTATTAAGTTCATTAATTTTATGGGTTATGGATTAATAGCTATGAGCATAGTACAAAATGCTTTTGCCAATAGCTCATCATCTTTTATTATGAGTAAAATGCTAGGTTATATTTCTGATATTTTAACTCCTCCTTTTGGTAGTGTTGAAATCATAATAGCATTTACTGTTGGAGCGGTGCTTAGAGGAATATTTGTTGGAATAGCTGTTGCGGTTGCTTTGATACCTTTTGTTGACTACACTCTAGCGCATCAATTTTTATTAGTTTTTTATGTACTTGCATCCTGTACTTTACTTGGAAAATTAGGGTTATTATCAGGATTAATTTCTAACTCGTTTGACCAACATTCAGCTATTACAAGCTACCTTATTACACCACTATCATTTTTGTCTGGTACGTTTTATTCAGTGCAATCGCTTCCTCCTATATTTCAGCAAATTAATCTACTAAACCCTTTTTTCTATATTATCGATGGCTTTAGATATTGTCTTACTGATCAGGCAGATGGTAATATCACAGGAGGAATACTCTTTCTGATGATATCAAATGGAATAATGTATGCCCTTCTGGTTAAACTCATTGATAAAGGGTGGAGAATTAAGTCGTAATGGTTCTGCTTTATCTGTCTTACAGATGTATAGCCAAAATTTAATAAAGGCTATTACGCAACTTAGTATCTCGCTAAGTTACATTGAACTGGTACAAGCTTTTTTGCTGTGAAAGGATATTTAAGTCTTTGCTTTTCGTATGTCGGGTAGAAACCATAACATTTACTCCATATTTAAATTACAATTAGTTTTTAATGCTATGGTAACCCCCACAGAACCGTGCTTGCGATTTTCCCGCACACGGCTCTTCAATGAAACATTCGCTATCAAAGCTAGA
>JAIOYD010000134.1 GCA_021741285.1 Rickettsiaceae bacterium
TGGCAATTAATATAGAAATTGGCATAAATATCAAAAATATCAAAATTTGTTTATATGCCCACGGTTCAATGTGGCCCCCTGCTGCTGAATAAAGGAGAATAAATCCATATACGCTAGTCAAGGTAGTGAATAAAGGTATAAAGAGGGGTATTTTTTTAATTTTAGCAATAAATTCTTCCCTGTAATTATCCATAATAATGATTCTTTAAAATGATTCTTTTTCTTGAGCAGCTTTAGTATAAACCAATTTGTACTTAGGAAAAATCATTTTAACAGTAGTACCCTTGCCCTCAACGCTATTTATTATCAGTTCAGTTTCATGAGCTTCTAGGAGCATTTTAACAATGGCGAGACCAAGACCATATGATCCTAAAGAGTTATAATCTTGTTCTCTGAGGGTACCGTATGCGCTCAGAGCAATAGGTACATCACTTTCTTTCATACCAATTCCCTGATCCATAACTGTTATAACCATTTCTTCATGAGCAATTTTGACAGTTATTGTAATTGTTGTATCATCTTTAGAGTATTTAATACTATTTGAAATGAGATTATTTAGAACTTGTAATATTCTTCTTCTATCACATATTACAAGAGGCAGTTTATCTTCTATCTCGGTTATTATTTCAACTCTCCTAGTATTAAACCTCGCTAAATTAACTTGAATAGCTTCATTTATTACCTCTTGGACATTAGTTAAAGCATTAATTATTTTGAATTTACCTTCAATAATTTGATTTTCATCAAGTATGTCAGTAATGAAATCTAGAATTAGTTTAGAATTATCATATATTCCTTGTGCGTATTTTTTATATGGAGTGGGGAGTTTTCCCAGAAATTCTTTGGTCATTATTTCTGAACCAGTAAGAATAAAACCAAGAGGAGATCTGATTTCGTGAGCAGTAAATGCTAGGAAGTTAGTTTTTGCTTTAGTAGCACTTTCTGCTACCAGCGAGGATCTTTCAGCTTTAGCTCGTAAAAAGGTTTCTCTTCTGTATATAAAAATTATAGCTCCTAAAGAAAGAGAAGCAAAGATACAAACTAAAATAAAGCTCTTTGCTAGATCAGTTATTATTTCTTTCTTAATAAGTTCACTATCAATATTTATTATAACTGTGAAAGGTAGGTCAGTTAAGGGCTTCACAAAGTAATTTAAGCCATTTAACATATCAAGATAAGAAAAATTAGTAGTAACATTTTGTTCTAGTATTAATTTTTGTAATGTTAAATTTAAATGCTCCTCAAATTCTAAGTTTTCATTAATAAGATTCTGTATTATTGGTTTGGATTGTGTGACTATTTGAAGTTCTTGGTCTAAAATAATAAAATTTGTATTTTGTTTTTTCTTTCGAGCATTAAGGTTTTTAATCATAGTATCAATGTCATAACTAAGTATGACAGACCCTATATATTTTTTTGTAACTTTGTCAGAAATATTATCAATTATTTTTAAACTACTGTCTTTAGCAAAATTTCTTTTGTTATAAAAAATAATGCTATTTTTCCAGTTTTTATCATTTAATTTAGTAGTTGTTATTAAATCTTTAATGTAGTCCAATTTTTTAGGATTAGGAACTATCCCCTCTCTATTAGTTACGGTTTCAAAGAAGTTACTGTCTATCCAGCTATATTTTCTCCATCCAAAGAGCAGGTTAAAATATTGAGATTTAGAATGATTTTTAAGAGTATTATTAATATAATTAAGGTCCTTATAATTTCTCTGAATATGATCGCCTATTAAATTTATAAAGTGCCTAGAATAGTTTAGATGGTCAGTAATTACAGTTTCCAATTGTGTTGATTCAGTGTGTAAATCTTCTAGAATCTGCTCTTTCTTGCTAGAATAAATATGTATAAAAGATATTAAGGTTATTATGACAACAATAATAATAATACCAAGGGTGATCATCTGGATAGCCACATTCCTATCTACAGAGCTTGTACTATCGTAACTATTTTTTTCCATAAATAAATTTGGTTTTTCTATTTAATAATGTAGAATAATCAAAATTTTGTTTAAGTCATAATAATTCTGTATGAAGTTATCATTATTTAATTCGTTGACAAGAAAAAGAGCAATCTTTACGCCTATTGATGATAAACTGGTTAAAATGTATGTTTGTGGACCGACTGTTTACGATCATCCGCATATTGGTAATGCAAGATCTGTAGTAGTTTATGATGTTCTTTATCGTATTTTAATCAAACTTTTTGGCGCTAATCACATCATATATGTTAGAAATATAACAGATATTGATGATAAAATAATCAATAAAGCTCTAGAAGATGGCTTATCTATTGCAGAGCTTACAAAGAAAACTACAGAATATTTTCATCAAGATATGGATTACCTGAGTTGTTTAAGCCCAAACTTCGAGCCAAAGGCAACCGATCATGTGCAGGACATGATCGATATAATAACTCTTCTTCTTGCTAATGGAGCGGCTTATAAAGCAGCTGGTCATGTATATTTTGATGTTACAAAAGCAATTGACTATGCAGTTCTTTCAGGTCAATCTTTTGATGAATTGCTTGATTCTGTGCGAATAGAAACTAGCGAAGGTAAAAAAAATCCTGGAGATTTTGTTCTATGGAAACCGGCTAAAATAGAAGAAGATGCTTCTGCAAAGTTTAATAGTCCTTTTGGCATAGGCAGACCTGGTTGGCATATAGAATGCTCAGCTATGAGCCATAGATTTCTTGGTGAAACCTTTGATATTCACGGTGGTGGAGTTGATCTAGTTTTTCCTCATCATACTAATGAAATTGCTCAAAGTCGCTGTGCTTTTAATGGTTCAGAATATGCCAAAACTTGGGTCCATAATGGATTTTTAACAGTGAATCATGAGAAAATGAGTAAATCTCTTGGAAACTTCACTACTGTAAAAGATTTAATTAATAAGGGAATAAGAGGCGATATAGCAAGATTATTTCTGCTTGGTAATCATTATCGCAAGCCTCTTGACTATAACGATAAAGCGATAAATGATGCAGGTCAAATGATTACTTATTGGTACAGAGCTATAGAGTCTGTGGAAATAAAAATTATTTATGATGAAGGTCAAATAACTGATGAGTTTATGAGCGCGTTGCTTGAAGATATGAATACTCATAAAGCAATAAAAATTATCAACGATTATGCCAAAAAGATATACTTGTCAACCACAGAGGATGTAAAAATTCAATATTCTTCAAAGTTGGTCAATTGTGCTCGTTTTATTGGATTAATGAATGTTTCGTGCAAAGAGTGGTTTTATTCCCAAGTGAATCTTGACAAGGTAGAGCAATTAATAAGTGAAAGAGCGCTAGCTAAGGAATCAAAAAACTGGCTGCTAGCAGATAGTATAAGAAAGGAGCTCTTTGATAATGGTATATTAATTGAGGATAAAGCAGATGGCTCAACCACTTGGAAGAAAAAAGCTTAATGTACATAATCTACTTGATAAAAACACTTAAAATCTTTATAAGTACAGTATCAATAAAAAATTAACAAAGGTTTATATATGACAACTGAATATACTTTCTCTATGATCAAACCAGATGCTACCAAAAGAAACTTGATTGGTAAAATTAATTCTTATTTGGAAAATGCTGGCCTCAAAATCGTAGCTCAGAAAATGGTTAGGTTAAAAGAGTCTCAAGCTAAAGAATTTTATGCCGAACATAAAGAAAGGTCGTTTTTTTCTGGCTTAATTACTTACATGACTTCTGCTCCGGTAGTTCTGCAAGTGCTTAAGGGAGAGAATGCTGTAACTAAAAATAGAGAAATAATGGGAGCAACGAACCCTGCAGAGGCTAAGCCTGGTACTGTAAGAAAGGATTTTGCTGTGGATATTGAGGCAAACAGCATTCATGGATCTGATAGCACTGAGAGTGCTGAGAGAGAGATAAATTTCTTTTTTTCTAAAGAAGAAATCGTTGAGTAATTAGTTTTCACGTGAAAAAAAAACATAGTGTAGTAATTATAGGGGGCGCCCATGCTGGCGCTGAACCTGCCGCAGCTCCAGCTCGTTCTGGTGTTGATACCATTCTGATTACTCTTAAACCAGACAATCTCGGCGAAATGTCCTGTAACCCAGCTATAGGAGGCGTGGCAAAGGGGATTTTAGTTAAAGAGATAGATGCTCTAGATGGGCTCATGGGAAGGGTCATAGATAAAGCTGGTATACATTATAAAATGCTAAATGAAAGCAAGGGGCCAGCTGTGTGGGGACCTCGAGCGCAAGCCGATAGGGCTTTGTATAAAGCGGCGATGGGTTTAGAGCTATCTACTTATCCTAATTTAACTATACTATATGATTCAGTAGAGGATTTAGAAATAGCAGATGGAAGAATTCAATCGGTTATAACAAAAATCCATGGTATTATTGAATGTAAGAGCGTTGTACTTACAACGGGAACATTCCTATCTGGTATGATTCATATAGGGAAAAAAACAATACCAGCCGGCAGAGTCGGCGAAGCCCCGTCTTATGGTTTATCAAATACACTTAAAAATCTAAATTTTGCAGTTGGAAGATTAAAAACAGGAACTCCAGCTAGGATAGATGGAACAACAATAGATTATTCTAGAGTTGAAAGGCAGCCTGGGGATGTTATTCCTCGACCATTTTCAGAAATGACGGATAGCATCTTGGTGCCTCAGATTGATTGTTTTATTACAAAAACTACTAAAAAGACTCATGATATCATAAGAGCCAATCTTAAGAAATCTGCGATGTATTCCGGTCAAATAACTGGTGTAGGCCCAAGATATTGCCCTTCAATTGAAGATAAAATAGTTAGATTTAGTTCTAAAGAGAGCCATCAAATTTTTCTGGAGCCAGAAGGATTGAATGATACTACTATATATCCCAATGGAATATCCACCTCGTTACCAGAAGATGTTCAGGAAGAGTTCATTAGAACTATTATAGGCCTAGAAGAGGCCAAGATTCTAAGGCCAGGGTATGCCATTGAATATGATTTTGTGGATCCCAGAGAACTGAAGCACACTCTTGAGACTAAGAAAATAAAAGGTCTGTTTCTAGCTGGTCAAATAAATGGCACTACTGGTTATGAAGAAGCTGGGGCTCAGGGTCTTGTGGCTGGAAT
>JAIOYD010000135.1 GCA_021741285.1 Rickettsiaceae bacterium
TAATTGGTATGGTTAAAAGATTTAAAATTATCGCCGATCGTTACAGAAATAGAAGAAAACGGTTCGGTTTAAGATTCAACTTAATTGCCGGAATTTATAATTTCGAGCTTTAAAGAGGTTATGCAAGAGGTCTAATGCAAAATCAAAAGCTACCTGTTGCAGTTCTCAATATAGGAGGGGTAGCCAATATCACTTATATAGACGAAGCAAATGAAATAGTAGCATTTGATACTGGCCCTGGTAACGCACTTATTGATGATGCTATGAATAAATATTTTAATAAGGGTTATGACAAAAATGGCAAAATTGCCTCGCAAGGGCGAGTAGATGGGTTAGTTACTAGCGAATTTATGGTTAATGAGTATTTCCAACGGCCTTATCCCAAATCTTTAGACAGGAACTCATTTGAATATATAACGAGAATTCTCTCTAATCATTCTCCAGAAAATATCGTTGCAACACTTACTTACATTACTTGCACAACTATTCTCCGGGCTATCGAGATGTTACCAAATATTCCTGCTAGTATTTTTTTATGCGGTGGAGGAAGTAAAAATACGCAAATCGTGAATTGGCTTAAATTAGGTTTGTTAGAAAAGGGCTTTAACTCAATAGTAGAAAATATTTCTACTATTGACGATCTTGATGCTGATTATGTTGAGTCTCAAGCGTTTGCTTACCTCGCAGCTAGGTTTTTTAAAGACCTACCAAGTGCTTTTCCGACAACAACTTCGGCTATTCGTGAAAATATTTGTGGGTGTCTAGTAAGGAAATAACAGCTTTAAGCGTTGGTATTTATGTCACGCAAGCTATCATACATCTGGAGAAAAACATATATTGATGGTTTAAAACTATAAATAACTAGTATATAGTTAGGGTTATGTTATTTCTAGGCCAATAATGGATTAGAGTAATAGCTTTTTTAAACTGAATAAAATTTTTTAAGGAGACCTGAATATGATTAAAAAAATTGCAGTAGCACTATTTGCTGTTGTTTTGTTATCTGGCTGTAGTGCTTCAAGAGGCAAATACGGTGATAATAACAAACATATAGCCGAATTTGAAAAGACGATTGGCGACAGAGTATTATTCAAACTAGATAGTTCTGATATTACTTCGGAGGCGCAAAGCACTTTAACACGTCAAGCAGAATGGCTGAAAGATCATAAGCTTTTCAATATGACTGTTGAAGGTCATTGCGATGAAAGAGGAACAAGAGAGTACAACATTGCTCTAGGCGAAAGAAGAGCTAATGCTGTTAAATCATTCTTGATCGAGCATGGTGTAAGCGCAGAGCGTATTGACACAATTTCTTATGGTAAAGAAAGACCAGCAGTTATAGGTGATAACGAAGCTGCGTGGAGTCAAAATCGTAGAGGTGTAACGGCTATTAGATAAGTTTATAATTATCTATAAGTTTTACAAAAAAACCGGCGTAGCTTAAAGTTGCGTCGGTTTTTTTTATTTTCAAAAAGTTGCAAAAGAAATTGTTTTAAACCTAACTTACCTACCTAAAATGTTGATTTGGTTGTTAGTAAAAGACAATTATTGTCTAAAATTCTGTCAAAGGTACAATTTATCTTAATTTCGCCGCCTTGATGTGTTAGAAAGGGATTGAGATCATTTATCACTTGAGTCTAATATGGCTTACTATAATAAATAACTCAAAATTATGATAAATTTGTATAAGTACAGGCTTTATATACCATATGTTCAGAAATTTCTTTCCTCTCCTATTAAGTTTGTTTTTGCTGATTTCCTGTAACCAAGCTGAGGAAGCAGAAACTCCCGCCCAGGATCAGATAAAAAATTACAATAAAGAACTAGAAGATTGTAAGGACAATGCTGAAAAAAAAGCTAAAGAAGAAAAAGAAAAGAAAAAAGAAAAAGAAGATACTGGAAAAGTAGCAGAACAAAAAGTTAAACATGTCAGGGGGTATGATATCGAGCCTGACGATATGGTTTTAGGGAATCGTAACTCAAAAATCGTTGTGGTCGAATATTTCTCTCCTACATGCCCACACTGTGTGACATACCATAAAAGAATACTCCCCGAGCTTAAAGCAAAATATATTGATACTGGAAAAGTGGCTTACGTTATGAGAGAATTTATTGGTAATAAGCAGGATCTTGATGCAACAGTTCTAGCACGTTGCGCAGGCAACTTGGAAAGCTACCTCAATTTTATAAAAGTTATTTTAGAGCAACAGGATAATTGGGCCTTTGGCAAAAATTATCGTGAAATTTTAACAAATATTGGTACTCTTGGAGGAGTAGGACCAGAAAAATATGCTAATTGTTTGAATGATGAAGCAAAAATTGAAATATTGATAGAAAATACTAGACTTATATCACGGGAACCAAAATTTGTAGGAACTCCAAGTTTTTTTATAAATGGTAAGCAATTTACAAAGCCTTATACATTTGAAGAACTATCACAAGCAATAGAAAATGTAGTAATCGCCAATGAGTAACAAAAAATATGAAGAAATTGACAGAGAAATCGAAGACCTAAAAGCAGAAAAAAAGGAAAGCACATTCCTGAGTAGTAGAAGTACAGGGTTTAATATTGCAGTAGAATTGGTTTCAGGAGTAATAGTTGGCGTAATAATTGGTTTGTTTTTGGATAATTTATTTGATTCAAAACCAGCCTTCCTTATAATCTGTTTAATACTAGGGATATTTGCTACTTTTAGATTAATTTGGAATAAATACATTAAAAATAATGGAGCATAACCCGCTAGATCAGTTTAAAGTAAAAGAAATAGTCAATATACAAATTTTTGGCTATGACGCTAGTATTACAAATTCTTCTCTTTTTATGCTGATTGTAGGCACGTTTATAGTATTTTACTTTATGCTAGCATTTAAAAGTAAAAGCCTCGTTCCATCCCGTGTTCAGCTTAGTGGTGAACTAGCTTATGAAATGATTACTGGTATGCTAGATCAAAGTGTGGGTGCTAAGGGCAGGAAATTTGTTCCCCTGATTTTTACTTTATTTATGTTTATACTTACCTGCAACCTGTTTGGTATGATTCCCTATGGTTTTACGGTTACTAGCCATATTTCTATTACGTTTGCTATTGCAATGATGGTATTCTTATTAGTCACATTGGTTGGAATATACTTGCATGGTTTTCATTTTTTCTCTTTATTTTTACCGGCTGGAACACCTTGGTGGCTTGCTCCTTTGATGGTCGTAATAGAATTATTCGCCTATTTAGCTAGACCAGTTAGTCTATCGCTTAGATTAGCAGCTAATATGGTAGCAGGACACGTGTTACTGAAGGTTATTGCTGGATTTGTGGTTTCAATGGCTATTTATTTAAAGATTTTACCTATACCTTTTCTAGTGATTTTAATAGGTTTTGAGTTATTCGTGGCGGTGTTACAGGCTTATATTTTTACAATATTATCCTGTGTTTATCTAAGCGATGCGTTAAATTTGCATTAGTAATTTTTTGCAGGTGGTGGGTTCAAGTAGATGACTGGGGATTTTGGAAAGCCGATAACTACTTGATTTTATGTTTAATAATAATTTTAGGAGAACAGAAATGGACGCAATGGCTTTTAAATATATTGGTGCCGGCCTTATGGCCTTTGGTATGTTAGGGGCAGCCCTAGGTGTAGGAAATATCTTTGGTTCTTTGCTTAACTCAATTGCACGCAATCCATCTGCAGGTGATCAGTTGCAGAGAATGGCTCTGATTGGTGCTGGTCTTGCTGAAGCAATGGGTTTATTTTCATTTGTTATTGCGATGCTTTTGATCTTTACTTAATTTATACTAAATTAAGTGCTGGATTAAATGATACAAACTGTAGTCATCTAGTTTGCTACCTATCCAAGGAGATTGCTTAGCCGACTGGTTTGTTCATCCAAGAATAAGTATACAAAAAATATCCTTGGCTTGGAATTTAAGGTTCAGGTAAGGTATATAATGAAAATAGATTAATTAAAGGATAAAGACTATGCCACAGTTCGATGTATCTTCTTTTAGCTCTCAGCTATTTTGGTTGGTTATTGTTTTTACATTTCTTTATTTTCTTATAAGTAAGTTTATTGCTCCAAAGGCTGAGTTAATCCTAACGCAAAGGAACAGTTTTTTAGAAGAAAATATCGATTATGCCCAGGAGTATAGTAAAAAAGCTAAGTCTATCGAAGCATTGCGCAAAGATAAATTGGATGAAGTTAATGCGCATGTTGAGGATCTTAACCGGCAGGCTGTGGAATCGATGGGTTCTCATTTTCTATATCAAAAAAATGAGCTATCTATTATTCTTGATAAGAAGAGAGAGAGAGCTCTTGCTGAGATACAGGGTTATGTTGATAAGTTTCATATAGATGAATCGATATCATGCATCAAGTTAGCTGCCTTTATAATTCAGAAAGTTACAAATAAGGATGCTGATATAGAGTTACTTAAGAAGATTCATGGTAAAATAAAATGATACATTTTTTCGACGAGAGCTTTGTAATTGCGGTTTGTTTCATAATATTTATATATTTAGCTTATAGGCCTGTTAAAAAAGCGATAATAGCCTCCCTTGATGCTAGAATAAATGAAATAAAGGAAAAACTTGCTAAGGCAGAGAGGCTTAAAGAAGAAGCAAAAAGTTTACTCGATGAAGTAGAGAAGGAACTAGATGAATTTGAAGTAAGAAAAAAAGATATAATAACAAGTGCACAAAATAGTATTGAGCGTCTTGTAGAAACAAAGAACAAGGAGATTAGTCTGCTATTAGCACGCAAGAAGGACTCGGCTATAAAAGCTATAGACAATGAAAGAGAAAAGGCTAGTGACTCCCTTAAACTAGAGTTTACTGAAACAGTTCTAAATTTGGTCAAGAACTACCTTATTCAGACTAAAAATAATGCCGTTTCTGATCAGGAAATAATCGAGCGTTTTATAAAAAAATAGCTTAGGGACTCTTCCCTAACATAGCTACTAATTTGTACTAGTCAAGATTTGATCTTACAGACACCATAATTTACCCCATCTGATTGTCGGTTGAATTTTGACTGTCAGATAAGTATTCAAGGTACAGGATTTCATTATTTTTCTCAAGAGCCAATTTTTTGCTATCT
>JAIOYD010000136.1 GCA_021741285.1 Rickettsiaceae bacterium
GTGCGCTTGATTCCCGTCAATCTGCGAAACTCTTCTTGGGCTTCACACTTTATTTGTTCAAACCTCATCTAATATCCTTGCTTTAAAAGCAACCAGTTTAATCAATCCCTGCGGTTATGCAAGAGGTCTATTATTAATTAAAACATCAATAGTTTGAAAGTGATTTATAATATTTTTAAACATAATGTCTATTTCTGCTGGTTTTGATAAATCAGCAGGGTCAAACAAAACATCGATAGCTCCAAGTGATTTTAGCTCTTGAATTATACTATCTATTTGCGATTTTTGTGCAAAGCCATTTATTACAATTTTTGCCCCGCTACTAGCAAATTTCTTTGCAATTCCTAGGCCAATGCCACTTGTTGAACCCGTAATCATAACAACTTTCTCTTTCATACCACCTAAAACCATTTTTGTTTTTTTAAAATAACCTATATAAGGTATAATAATAGTCTATTATTACTAATATAAAAAAGATTAAAAGATGCAACCTATTGAAATAGAAAAAACAAATTCAACCACTGTGTCTTGCAAAGGAAAGAACGCACCCTATGATCACCCTAAAGTATATCTTGAAATCAGCCCAAAAGTTGGTAGAGTTGCATGTCCATATTGCAACAAGACATTTACACTTACTCATTAACTTTATTTTGAGCTACCATTTTTGAATAAAAAAAGTTTTATAATTTCAGTATTTACAGTATTCGTGCAATATTACGATTACCATTTGTTTGGTTTTATGGCAGCAAATATTGCTACCAATTTTTTTCCAGCTGATGAAGTAATTACTCAACTTCTCAACACCTATCTTTTGATGGCGGTTGCAATGATTGCAAAACCACTAGGAGCTATAATTTTTGGTAAAATGGGAGATTTAAAGGGTCGTTCAAATAGTTTTAAAGTAAGTTTAATTGGTACATCTGCAGCCTCATTTATACTTTTTATTGCTCCTTCTTATGAGTCAATAGGTCTTCTATCAGCGTTTATTTTACTTTTATGTAGAATGTCCATTTGTGCATTTGTTACTTCTGGCTCCGATGGAGTACGCATTTATATTTATGAGCATATCCATGTATCAAAAAGATGTCTTGGTGTTGGCATCACTACACTTTTTACACAAGCAGGATCTCTTACCGCTTCGTTGTCAGCATGGTTTTTCACACAGAGTTATTTGCCTGGCTATAGTTGGAAATTTGCTTTTCTTATTGGGAGTATCTTGGGTATCATCGCACTGCTTGCTATGAAAATTACTAATTTTTCTGATAGCACCCTAATACATGAAGATGATAGTTTTTCTAAATTTCAGAACTTATCCTTAACCCAAATTATTAAAACTAATTGGCAACTATTTTTGCTATGCATAATTCTTGCAGGAAGCATAGGTGCTACGAATCAATTCTTAATAGTGTTCTTTGGTACTTATAATTTTGAAATTATTGGCACAGTTGATCGTTCATCCATGCAAAAAATCATTTCATTAGCAATAGTTGCTTATATGGTTTTTAGTGTTGTTGGTGGATATATAGCAGACAAGATAGGTCAATATATAGTGGCATTATTTGCTCTATTTGCAGTACTTGTTTGTTCAATTTTGTTATGTATAAATCTAAATGATAAGATACTAAATGAATGGGTTTTTATTAGCCTCGCAGCACTGATGCCTTTTATAATAATGCCTGCTGCAGCTATTTTTAAACAATCGATACCGGTTGCTATAAGATATAGGTTGTTCGCCCTAAGTCACGCGATAGGATCAGTTGTTATATCAGCACCTACAGCATTTTTATCAACTTTTATCTATCATAAAACAAATATTATATGGCTACCAATTGCTTATTTCATTTGTACAATAATAATGATATTCTTCTCTCTGCATTACTTGAATAAAAGAATAGTAAATAATTCGTAGCTACTCAATCTGGATCAAATGCTAGGCGCGAGGAATCGAAGCCTAGGTACACAACGGGAGAGCAACGAGCCACAGTGCACATAATTTATAAGTGGAAGACTAACTACAATGACAATAAAGATACTTTCAAATAGCACTATAAATAAAATATCTGCAGGCGAGGTCATTGAAAGACCGTCTTCGGTAGTAAAAGAACTCGTAGAAAATGCTATTGATGCTGGCGCTACAAAAATAAGTGTCACCTTGGAATACTCTGGAAAGAATCTTATTGTTATCAAAGATAACGGCTTTGGCATGACTAAAGAGGAGTTAGAGCTCGCTATTTTACGTCATGCTACCTCTAAACTTGATGAAGATGATTTACTAAATATAAACAGCTTTGGTTTTCGTGGCGAAGCTTTACCTTCAATTGGAGCTATTAGTAAATTTAAAATCACTTCCAGAAAATCTGGGAGCATTTCAGCCTACTCTTTAAGCATTATTGGTGGTAAAATCGAACCAACGATACTTGCTAATATCAATGAAGGAACAATTATCGAGGTTCGTGATTTATTTTTTGCAACTCCAGCAAGGTTGAAATTCTTAAGATCAGATAAAACAGAACTTGCATCAATCGTGCTAGTGGTAAAGAAAATAGCCTTATCTCATCCTACTATATCATTCATTCTTTCCCATGATGGTCGAGACATTATCGATGTCAAAGGTGTAGATGACAACAACTCAATCAAACACAGAACGGAAGAAATTCTTGGAAAGGAATTCACAGAAAATGCAGCAGAAATTTCGCTTGTCAGAGATGGTATTGAAATATATGGATATTCCTCAATACCTACCTATAACCGGGCGGCTTCTGATGATCAATTTCTTTTTATTAATAATCGACCGGTAAAAGATAAGATACTTAGCATTGCTTTAAAAGTATCTTATCAAGATTATTTAGCAAGAAATCGTCATCCTGTTTCAGTACTGTTTATCAAGGTTGATCCGCATTTTGTGGATGTGAATGTGCACCCTGCAAAAAGCGAAGTAAGATTTCACGATCCTAATTTAATACGCAGCCTAGTCATAAGAGCTATCAAAGACGCTCTTATGACTAGTAGTAATCAAGTGTCTAATATAGCTTCGAGTGTGGCGCTAAGCTACATGCGCCCTGCTTTATCAACTCCCCAGAACTTCGGTGAAAGAAATATTGATACTCAAGGAAGATTCCAGTTACCTACCACTACTAGAATACAAAATTTTTCAGTACCCACACAACGTTTTGATAATGATGCTAACAATATTAACATGCTTATAAAAACCGAGCCTCAATCAAACGCTGGAGAATCTTCATCAGAACATGATCTAAATTTTCCTTTAGGAGCAGCGAAAACACAGCTTCATGGAACTTATATAATATCTCAAACACCAGATAGCATTATTATCACGGATCAGCATGCAGCTCATGAACGAATTGGGTATGAGAAAATAAAAGGACAAATTGATAAAAATGGCCTCATTAAACAAAGATTACTAATACCAGATATTGTTGAATTACCAGACAGACAAAGAGCAGACTTATTAAATGAAAACAAATTAATTCTGGCAAATCTTGGTTTAACTATCGAAAAGTTTGGTGAGAGTTCAATTATTGTTTCTGAAATACCTAGTTTAGTCGGCGATATTAATATTAGTCAATTAATTAATGATTTAGCTGACCACTTGCTATCTATGGGTGAAAATATTGCTCTTACCGAGTTAATTGAACAAATCACCGAGACATACGCTTGTCATTATGCAATTAGAGCTGGAAGAGCCTTAAATGCCGAAGAAATGAATGGATTACTTCGTCAAATGGAAAATACTCCTTTTTCTGGACAATGCAATCATGGAAGACAAACCTATGTTGAACTTAAGCTTAAAGACATAGAAAAATTATTTGGTCGAAGATAATGCCTAATCTAGACTGGATATCTTTACCTGGGTTAATTGACTATAATATTGGGCTTGATTTAATGCAACAAAGGGTTTCTGATGTAATTCTAAATGAAGAAAAAGAAGCTGTATTTTTATTTGAACATCAAGATGTATATACTGCTGGCACTAGTTATACAGACAATGACCTATTATCTTGCAAAGGCATTCCTGTTATCTACACAGGAAGAGGAGGTAAATTTACCTATCACGGGCCTGGGCAACGGGTGATTTATCCTATATTAAACTTAGAGAGAGAAAACAGATCACCAGACCTAAAATTATATATACGCCTTTTAGAACAATGGATCATTAATACCTTACAAAAACTTGATGTTAAAGCTTATACCCTTGATGGTAAAATTGGTATATGGGTTAACGAAAATAATACTACAGCAAAAATTGCAGCTATTGGAGTAAGGATTAAGAAATGGGTAACTTACCATGGTATCGCAATCAACATAACTACTGATCTTAGTAAGTATTCTGGTATAATTCCTTGTGGAATTAGTAATTTTCCTGTAACCTCATTATCTAGCATTGGAATCAAAATAACGCTGGACGATTTTGATTATTTATTGAAAAAAGAATTTGAAAGATTGTTTTGATAAAGATATCACGAGTAATAAGTTTATTAACAAGCCTTGCTCTAACTTCTTGGTGTTTGGGCTTTTTCTATTTCGTTAAAACTACATCCAATGTATCAAATTATAATCGAAATATGACAGATGCAATAGTTGTATTTGGTACAAACGATCAAGAACTATACGCTGGTACTCAACTTTTAAAACTCGGCTATGCGCCTTTAGTTTTTGTTACTAGTGATAAACCAAAAACCGCGTTCTTTCATTTTTTTAAAACATATAATTTAGCCCCCGAACAATTTATTTTCGATAGGGAGCTAGCAGTAAATACATCCAATTATTCTACTGACACCGCAGAGTTCTTAAGAAAATACAGATTACAATCTATGAGGTTAGTAGTAGGCTCTATCGAATTACCGAGAGCGTTACTTGAGGTGACCGCTAAAATACCACCTAATATTATCATCATTCCTCATCCAGTAATTAGTATATAGTAAATCAACTTGAGATAGCGTAATTAAAGAAAGAAACTAGGGAGTCATATAAAGTATTAAAATGCGTAATTTGTTGCTTTATCCAACGTTTCATATTAGCCCAGAATTTTTCTATCAGATTCAAATCTGGTGAA
>JAIOYD010000137.1 GCA_021741285.1 Rickettsiaceae bacterium
GATATATAATCCTTGCGCTCAGATTGATCAAGTACTACGAAATTATTAGATAATTTTTGTTTATACTCAGCAAAACTAGTCACTTCAAATGATTTAGGGCTCATGAATCTATGGCCAAAACTTTTATTATTTGCTACTAAGTGCCCATATTTAAAATCAAGCGTCTGTCCGTTGAATATGCACATGATATTCCTGAGTGGACGAACCCATTTTATTTGATAATCACCCCAAAACATTGATTTTGGCCAAACATAAGCCGAAATAGGATTCATTAATGTATTTTGTAATATATTTTTTGTTTCCTGTTTTGCTAAAATTTGCTCATATACAAAATATTCCACTCCTTTTATTTCTTGGTGCGTAAGTAAATCTTTGCTAATTCCGTTTGAATGGCAAAACCCTTCAATAGCATTATCGGGAGCAGAAATCTTGGGTCCTTTTATCTCCTTTGTAGTAGCCTCGACATAAGATGATATTCCACTAACATGAATTGTAATTCTCCGTGGCCCCGCATACGCCTTGATGCTAGAAAAATTTATTGTTTGTTCTTGAAAGTATTTAGCAAAAATTTCTTCATATCCAGCCACAGCTTTTTGCTGCATCATTGCTGGAATTTCTTCAGAAAATAACTCTAATAATAATTCGCTCATGATTTATCCATTTCTATCCAATTCTCACAACATAATTTTGCTAAGTGCCTAACTCTTGCTATATACGCTGCACGCTCAGTTACACTAACCACTCCTCTTGCACAAAGTAAGTTAAATAAATGACTTGCCTTAATACAATATTCATATGCAGGCATAGGCAGGTTTTCTTTGATCAAGGCAATGCACTGCTTTTGGGAATCTTCAAAATGACGAGATAATATTTCAGTGTCTGCTAATTCTAAATTAAATTTTGAAAACTGTTTCTCAGCCTCAAAATCTATCTGTCCATAAGTCAAAGCCTTTTCACTTTTTTGACCATTCCAGTCCAGATCTTTAACAGCATCAACTCCTTGAATATACAACGCCAAACGTTCTAAGCCATAAGTTAACTCACCAGCTACTGGCCTGCACTCTATTCCCCCAATTTGCTGCATATACGTAAATTGCGAAACTTCCATACCATCGCACCAAACTTCCCAACCAAGTCCTGATGCTCCAAGAGTTGGCGATTCCCAATCATCTTCTACAAAACGAATATCATGCGCTTGCATGTCAATCCCGAGGTGCTCAAGGCTTTTCAAGTACAAATCTTGGATATCATCTGGTGATGGTTTTAATATAACTTGAAACTGATAATAATGCTGCATCCGATTCGGGTGCTCGGCATATCTACTATCGGTCGGCCTTCTGGATGGTTGAACATAAGCTACATTCCATGGCTTTGGACCAAGAGATCTCAAGACAGTTGCCGGATGAAATGTCCCTGCCCCTACTTCAACATCATAAGGTTGCAAAATAGCACAACCGTAATCCTGCCAATAATATTGGAGCTTTAAAATTAATTCTTGAAATGATAATTTGGTCATATGCTTATGCACTTTTGATTCAGTCTAGAAAGCAGCAGTATAATTGCATTTTCTTTATTTGGCCAATATAAAATTTTTCAAAAAAAAATAGAATTTCTAAATTAATTTGTGGAATCTAATAATTCTTAATAGCATTCTATTAAATCAATCATCGCAAGATATGCTAATTAGAGCAACGATTCAGTTTGTAATGGGTACTTTTACACTATATTTTCTATATCCTGCTACTTGTTAGAGCAATATTATATGCTGCACATAACCAGCAAAAAGGCTTCTTGTAAGCATAAAAAAACCACGAGTACTTATTGCCTCGTGGCTAAACTAATTTTTAAAACTCTCTTGGAGTTAAGTATTACTTGAAGTTATTAATGATAGGGGTATGAGTATTGTTTGCTGCCCCATGACTTGCCGCCCATCCCGCAACTGCCTTTCCTCTTTCTATACAATTAAAGAAAGCAAGTTTCTCTGATGAAGTCCACCCAGATTCTTTAGTGCTTACATATTGAGTATCTTTTTCAATTGAAGAACAAAACTGCTGAGCCATGCCAGTTGCTTCATGAAGATCATTTTTTGAATAATCTATTACCACACTAGCAGGGGTAAAACTAACTATTTTAGGATGCGGATTACCACCACAACCAATCAGAATGGAAGCAGCACAAACAAAGATACCAAGTTTTTTCATAATTTAAGACCTATAAAAATAATAATTAATTTAAATAATTTTTAACACGAACTAAATAACATCTTTACCAGAAAATGTCAATATTAAATAAAAAACCAATTATCTAAAAATAATTTATGGAAACATAATCACACTTAAACATCGAATATAGAATGTAATAATTCTGCTACAATTAATATTTCTGTAACTATCAATTAACCTATATAGCTAAAAATAAAGCAAAGCTCAACCGCAAAGATGATATATTTTCCCTTTAATCATTTAAAGACTGTTATGCAAATGCCAGTACTCCAAAAATACAAATCTTGCTTAATAAATAAATATACTCTGATTATTGCCATTGTTGCTATAATTATAGTAATTGTAATCAAGTCTACAAATAATCGGTCTATAACCACTAATACAACAATTGCGCGTCCTGTACGAACCATTAAAGTGGCACACAGGACAGCAGGGCAGTTATTATCTTTGACTGGCGAAATTTTAGCAAAGAATGAAGTAGACCTCGCTTTTCGTACTGACGGAAAATTAATAGAACGTTTGGTTTCAGTTGGAGCTATGGTTAATGCTGGACAAACCGTTGCTCGTATAGACTCACAGGAGGCGGAGGACAATTTTACTTCTGCCAAATCAAATCTTAGTGCGGCTCAAGCAGCCTTAGAGCAAGCAATTAGCAATGAAGCGAGGCAAAAAATCCTACTAAGCAAGGGAGTTATTGCCAATGCTAAATATGAGGATGCTACCACCCAACTCCAATCTGCACAAGCAAAAGTTGAAGGAGCAAATGCCAGCTTAAATCAAGCCCAAAATCGCCTTGACTACACTAACTTGCAAGTAGATGTTTCGGGAATTGTTACATCCATTAATGCAGAAGCTGGTGAAGTAATAAAAGCTGGTCAAGTTATCATGCGTGTAGCAACAGACGAAGGACGAGATGCTGTATTTAACGTACCGGAGCAATTATTTCAAAATAACTCTGAAAATAAGTTAGCGGTTGAAGTTTCCCTAAGTCATGACCCTAGTATCAAAGCTGTTGGATACGTCAGAGAGGTGTCACCCCAAGCAGACTCTGTTACTCGGACCTTTGCTGTAAAAGTTGGTCTAACCAACCCACCAGAAGGGTTAAAGCTTGGTTCAACAGTGACTGGTTGCGTCACTTTGAATAGAGCAAGTGCTATTGAATTACCTGTAATGTCATTAACTAAATCTAATTCAAACCCAGCCGTATGGATAGTTAACCCCCAAGACAATACTGTCAGTTTAAGAGATATTAAAATCATTGACTATAAACAGGATTCAATTCTTGTTTCTGAAGGTCTAGAAAACGGGGAAATTGTAGTTACCGCAGGAGTTCATTCACTATATCCTGGACAACAGGTTAAATTACTAGATAAATAGGTTAACTAATGAAAGAACGGTTTAATCTCTCGCTATGGGCAATCAATCATCGGGAACTAGTATGGTACCTAATGGCTATGTTAGTACTAGTGGGCAGTTTATCCTATATTCGTCTTGGCAGAAATGAAGATCCTGTTTTTTCAATTAAAACCATGCTGATCCAGACAAAATGGCCTGGAGCTACTATCGACGAGACTATGAATCAAGTCACCGAGCGTATAGAAAAAAAACTGCAAGAAACTCCTAATATAGGTTATGTACGTAGCTTTACTACACCAGGATCGTCAACTATCTTTGTTAATTTAGCTGGCACCACTCCAGCCTCAGAAGTGCAAAATAGCTGGTATCAGGTTCGTAAAAAAATTGGAGATATTGTCACTACCTTACCCCAAGGAACTATTGGGCCGTTTTTTAATGATGAGTTTGGAGATACTTACGGTATCATTTACGCTTTCACTGCCGATGGTTTTTCAGGACGTGAACTAATAGATTATATAGAGGCTACACGCTCTAAGCTCTTGCAAATACCAGATGTCTCTAAGATAGAAATCTTAGGAAATCAAGATGAAAAAATTTACCTCGAATTTTCTATCAGAAGACTTGCTGGATTAGGAATAAAACCTTCAGAATTTATTAAAATGTTGCAAACAACAAATTCTGTAAGACCAGCAGGTGTGGTACAAACCGAAAATGAAACAGTATTATTGAGAGTGTCTGGAGGATTCGAATCAGAAGAAGACTTGCGTAATGTAAATATGAATATAAACGGCAAACTATTTCCACTAAATGATATTGTCACAGTTAAACGAGACTATATTGATCCACCTCAATCTCTTTTTAAATTTAATGGAAAACAAGCCATAGGCCTTGCCATTTCCATGACTCCAGGTGGAGATATATTGGCACTAGGTAAACACGTTGAAGAGGCTATGCAAAAAATTGGTGCAGATTTACCACTTGGTATCGAATATCAATTAGTTGCCAACCAGCCAACGGTAGTAGAAGAAAATATCGCGGAGTTTACTAAATCATTACAAGAAGCTTTTGCTATTGTCCTCTTTGTCAGCTTTTTAAGTCTTGGCTTACGAGCAGGGGCAGTGGTTGCATGCTCTATTCCACTAGTATTAACCATAGTTTTCTTAGCCATGGAATTTTTTCATATTGATCTCCAAAGAATTTCCTTGGGAGCTCTAATTATTGCCCTTGGATTACTCGTTGACGATGCCATGATTACAGTTGAAATGATGATTACCAAACTGGAAACTGGGTGGGAGAAAGTGCGTGCCGCTACTTTCGCTTATACCTCAACCGCTTTTCCTATGCTTACTGGCACCCTAGTTAGTCTCTTCGTCAGAAGTCTCTTTAGCTGAATTAGCAAGGGATTTTACTATATAAACTACTTAGGAAATCCATAAGAAAATGGTATAATTAGCGTATAAAGCTTATGGATTTTAAATTATGCCTATAGAAAATA
>JAIOYD010000138.1 GCA_021741285.1 Rickettsiaceae bacterium
TTACCATTATATCAAACGTTGTGCGCTTGATTCCCGTCAATCTGCGAAACTCTTCTTGGGCTTCACACTTTATTTGTTCAAACCTCATCTAATATCCTTGCTTTAAAAGCAACCAGTTTAATCAATCCCTGCGGTTATGTAAGAGGTCTAATCTTAATCTATTGTCAGGTGTAGTTCAAAACAACAAACTTCAATAATCTATCCTAAATATTAGAAATAATTATTCTTTTTATAAAATAACATGACTGATCTAATAAAAGCTGCTAGTGCGCAACAAAAACCACAGCTAAAAACAGATATCACCCAACAACCACAGCATTTTTTTACGGTTTCAACATTTAAATTGATCGTAATGTTAGTAGCAACATTGGGCTTATATGATTTATACTGGTCTTATAAAAATTGGGTATTTATCAAGCACAAAACTGGTCGAGATATATCACCGTTTTGGCGAACGGTTTTTGGAATTTTGTGGATATATAGTTTTTTTAAATATATAAAATTATTTTCTCTAAAGGCCCGTTTAAAAACACATATTTATCCAGGATTTTGGGTCTTTCTATATATAGTTCTTTCGTTAATTGGCTTTATAAGTGATAGCTTTGTTCCTAGTTTTTTACTTTGGATAATTATTATTAGATGTAACATAATCATATTAAATATAAACCGAAAAATATTCCCAAATTTTCAAAATAATACTAAATATTCTCTATCAAATTACATCGTGATAAGTATAGGTGGAATCATTTGGTTATTAATTATATACGGATTATTTTCTAATGATAATCTTAGTAGTGGAGAAATTATATTATAATGGCAAATATGAAGAGGCTCAAGAGGCTTATGATACGGCAGTTATAATAGATGCTACGAGTGAAGCAAGAAAATAGTTTGCATATTCATTTAAATTACATTTCTGATAAGTTGGGTGTTAATCATTATCCAGCAATTTCTCTTCTTTAGAGATGATTACTCTATTTTTATAAGCAAAAAAATGTGCAACCAAAGGGAAATTAATGCCCAATAAGATAGATGATATACCAACAAGATGGAATGGTTGCAATTTTTCTTCAAGTACCATAACTGCCATAATTGAGGTAAATAAAGGAGCGAAATAAAATAGTATGGCAGAAATATTAGGGCCAATTTTTACTATACTTATATTAAGAACCATCATGCCAATGATTGAAACTCCGAATCCTAGACAAAAAATAACGCTCATATTGACCATAGTTGGTTCAAATGTGTGCTTTAAATAGAATATATCGAATAAATATAAGGGGAAGATTAAGATGGTGCCTATTAAAAATGTAGAGTAAATAAAACTACGAAATGATAGGTTTGTTGGTTTGTACTTAACAGAAAATACATAAATTGCCCAACATAAGGTAGCAGCCAGCGCTATAAAGTCGCCAATATTATGGAACAATGATGACAAGCCTTGCATGATATTGCCATGGCTTAAAATAATTATCACCCCTATAAATGAAAATATTATAGAATAAAGATGCGATTTACGCAGCTTATCTTGGTTTATGATCACTCCTAAAGCTAAGACAACCACAGGAAAAATATTGACAATAATGGATGTATTAGTGGAAGTAGTATATTGCAGAGCGTAGTAAACAAAGAAATTAAAGAAGGTTACTCCTGAGGTAGCTATAATAAATAAAATACGAAAATGAGCCCGTACATTTACAATTTCAGCAAGGAATGGTTTAAGTGCAAAAGGGGTTAAGATGGCGAGTGCGACGATCCATCTGTAAAATAACAATGAGATAGGGGAAATGTCGGTGATTATATATTTAGAGAGGACATAGCTCATAGCTCCCATGAAAGGTGGAATTAAAGCCACCCCATAGTACCACCATTTTGTTTTATGACTCATGCCATCCCTGAACTTAATTTTACAGATACGGTTTTTCGTGCATTCGCGTCCTAATCCATAATCATAGAATCCTAGCGTTTGTCACTCAAATCATCATATGCAAATCTTAATTTGGGCAGATGAAAAAGCTACAAAAATTAGTTATTTCTTCCTAATAACTTTTCTTTCTTGAATCCTTGCCGCTCTACCGCTTAGGTGCCTTAGGTAGTGAAGTTTAGCACGACGTACAATGCCTCTCTTTACTACTTCAATTTTTGCAACAATTGGTGAGTAGGTCATAAATCTTCTTTCTACACCTTCACCATGACTTACTTTACGGACAACAAAAGAAGAGGTTACTCCTCTATTTCTTTTAGCTATAACGACTCCTTCGTACCCTTGAAGCCTAACAGTGGCGCCATCGATAACGCGAACGCTAATTTTTACTGTGTCGCCCGCTCTGAACTCTGGTATTTCTTTATTTTCAGTAAGTTTTTCAATTTGTTTTTTTTCAAATTGTTCAATTACGTTTTTCATTGTTAGCTCCAAATGTTTTTACGGTACTTATAAGTTTTTAAAACTCAAATTAGTCTTTTCCTACGCTCTAAGGTAATTCTGAGTGATTCTTCTTTTCTCCATTTTGCTATTTCAGTATGATTACCTGATAGCAAAATTTCTGGAACTTTTCTTCCTCTCCATTCGACTGGCTTAGTGTAAAGTGGGTGTTCAATTAATTTGAAACCTCCTTCTTCTACTTCAAAAGATTCTTCTTGCAAAGTCTCTTGATTTACCAGCACACCGGGTAAAAGCCTGACAACGCTATCTAATATTGACAATGCAGCTACTTCTCCACCCGAGAGAACATAATCTCCTAGGCTAATCTGCATGGCATTATACTCGTCAATAACCCTTTCGTCAATCCCCTCAAAGCGTCCACACAAAATAATTATGTTTTTTTCTTGCGCTATTTTTTTTGATAATTCTTGTGTTAAAGGAACTCCTCTAGGTGATGGGTAGTAAATTTTTGAGCCGGGACGTTGATCTAATGCTTTGTCAAGAGCTAGGCCAAGCACGTCCGGTCTCATGATCAGGCCATTTCCACCGCCACAAGCAGTATCATCGACATTTTTATGCTTAGTTATCCCAAAATCCCGAATATTAATGGTGTCGATTGACCATATTCTTTTTTTCATCGCAGATCCTGCCAAAGAATATGCCAAAGAGCCAGGAAACATTTCTGGAAAAATGGTCAAAATGGTGGCATGAAAGCAGGACATTACACGAACTTTAAGAACTTATTTGCTAAAAATATATCGCTATATTGAGAATGGATCAAGAAGTCTTGTAGTTATTGGGCAATTTCTCATTTTTTTGTTGATTTATAGTCTTTTGTGCGCTATACCAATGCATATATACATAAATTCGGGGCATAGCGCAGCCTGGTAGCGCATCTGGTTTGGGACCAGAGGGTCGGGAGTTCGAATCTCTCTGCCCCGACCATGTTTTTTTATTTCTTGATTGTTATTCTTTTATTTTTAGGATTTTAAACGCTAAAATCACTAAGTTGCAATACGTTAGTTTAACCCCCTAGCCCCTGAGCTGATTATCTTACGTAAGGCTTAATATAAAGGTAAATTTTGCTCCAATATTGCCACCACTCTCAACTTTAATCTTACCATCATGTGCCTCAATCGCTGCTTTACAAAGAGCTAGGCCTACTCCGCGGCCTTCAGCCTTAGACTCGGTCTTTATGCCCATTTTAAATGGCGTAAAAATATCGAATAGTTCTTCTTTTGGGATGCCTATACCTTCGTCCTTGATCGCAAATTCCACTATGTTGCTACCTTTACACAATAAACTTACTTTAATTGTCCCCTTTTGGCTGTAGGTAATTGCGTTAATTACCAAGTTATCGACAGTTTGGCGAATATAGTTAGGATCAACTGCAATTAAAATATCCGGCTCAATGCTAGTCTGAAAATCAATCTTTTTGCCTTGCAGATAAATTTTGCAACAATTATTTATCCGGTCTTCTACCAATTCACTTAAATTTACAGTCTTTTTTTGCAGCTCAATTTTAGATGCACAAAGCATCGACAGATCCAACATGTTTAATATCATAGTTGATAATCGGTTTGAATTAGTAAGCACTTCCTTAGAGAGGATTTTCAGATGAGCTTTGCTGTATGTCTCTAAGCCGCCAGCGAGCATTTCGGCAAAATTTATTACATTACCAACTGGCAAACGTAGTTCATGATTAACATTGTTGAGTATTTTTTGTGCTGTTGCTCCTAAGCGTTCAATCTCGACTGCCTGATCAGCAACTCGCTGAGAATAGTGAACTACTGTATTATCAAGCTCATTGATTGTTATCTCTAGTTCTCCGACTTTATGCTCAGTTGCCTCTACATATTCTTGTTTTGGTTTAAGAAAGATTATTAAGGTGCTACTGACCATTAGTAATAAATAGATGATCTGAAATTGTGAGGTGCTTAATGCCTTAGTGGTTTCTATATTGATATAAGTCTGGTAACAAAAAGTTGTTATTATTATACCTGTAGTAATTGTAAATAATGCCCAGCGCCAGCTTGTAAATGATGATATTATAAGAATATTTATCATAAATACCATCAACTGTATTTCTGCAAAATCACTAATCAAAACCATCAGAAAGCTAAAGCAGATTAATCCGACAATCATGATTAAGTTCCAGACAATACCAATGGCTCTTGTCTTACGCCACATAGGCAACCACAGAGGATAGCTAGTTAGAGCACTCGCAGAGCACAGCATAGTTGGGTAGATAAAATTGACTATGTGTGCATATTGAAATTCATGTACTTTGGTTAAAGTATATGTGCTAGCAAATCCTGAAATCATTACAAAGAGCCCAAGAAAAGAAATGAGCCCATCACCTTTAGGAGTGTTTTTTATCAAAATATTTAGTAAATTAAATGATTTAACATCTGAGATTAGTTTCTGGTATTTTAGTTTACGCTCAGCTCGAGCATTTATTAGCGGAGTCATATCCTTAATACCAACCCAGCCTCCACTTTGTTTTAGCAAATAATAGACCTCTTGCATAACCTCTTTAAAGCTCGAAATTATAAATTCCGGCAATTAAGTTGAATCTTAAACCGAACCGTTTTCTTCTATTTCTGTAACGATCGGCGATAATTTTAAATCTTTTAACCATACCAATT
>JAIOYD010000139.1 GCA_021741285.1 Rickettsiaceae bacterium
CAATTCCACATCAAACGTCCCCGTGAAAAGTGTTTCTGGTCGATAAAAATCGTAGTTTTCGCCGTGTGCACACATAAAATCAGCATATTTAATTGGGAATTGTCGATTAATAGAGGGTAACGGATTAAGCAAATAATCCCGAATAGCCTCTTCACTATCTAACGTAAGTACGCCCTCTTCGCCCCCCCCATAAGAATCTGCTAAAGGCGCACAGGGTTTACCTGCATACATAAGCTCCCATGTAATGGTTGAGCCGTATGAAAAATTACGATAAGCCATTTCTCCCAACTTATAAGAAGAAATTGAAGAGTCTGCTGAAATAACAATACACTTATCGCCATTAGAATATTGCTCATAAGCTGCTTGCTCTGTTACTGGCGTGTTGGGATGCATTTTAATGATAAGCTGAATATTTTCTTCAGCACAGACGCGTGCAAGCGTTGTCAACGCCTCATCTTGAGAGCCTAAAGCATTGGCATACTCCTGCCCTGGCATAAACAGCAACTCATTATTTGAAGACGTGAAATAGACCACAAAACGCGCGTGACAACCCGGGATGCTAATATCCAAGTGGTGATCTTGTGCATTAATAATCCCAAAATTATTAACCCTGCCATGTCGTTGCCTATAAAAAAAAGTAGCGGCAGATAACCTAGCCTCATGCGCTGAGCGCCCCCTTGCATACTGATTAATATGTTTTTTGAACTCATCAACATATTGACTAGGTCTATCCCAAATAATATAAGTATTTTTTGAAGATCCTCGCTCATGCACTAATGTGCTAACACCTAATTTTTGACTCGCCAAAAAAATAGGGTGGGTCCCTACAGTACGTCCGTTAAACAAATACACTAAATCAGGTTGATGCTTGCGTAACAACACTAAAACTAGCTCATAAACAAGAATAGCAGTTTGAGCCAGCCCTTCACAAATACTCCGGTTACTTGCCAATATGGCGTTCAAATCAATAGTTTTAAATAACTCTATAGCATTACTCTTCACCAATTTACCCAGTGGCTGGGCATCATAGGAAAAATCAAAAATATTTTGCCTAATCGATTCATTCAGATAATTTGGAACAGTTGCAAGCGAAAATAAATCCACTTCTGCAAAGGGGCTAACTGTGGTGGTCAAATACGCCAACCACTCGTCAATTGAATCTTCTTTACCTGAAGCATTACGCCCATTGATATTACTTTTCCATATAAGATAAGGAAAAAGATGAAAAATGGGACAATAAATAACCTCTGACCCAGCCAGATTTTCTTTAATTGCAATTTCTAATCCAGTTTCTGCATGAGGTGTAGCAGGTGTACTTTCTATAATTAGGACTTTCATATTAATCAGTTCAAAAAGGTAAATATTATAAAATCTGATAACGGTATTCTGAGGCATCCAATTTTTGCAAAACAGTCGCCATTTCATCAACTGAAATAGGCGGCCAGTACGTTCCTGATGCAGCCGTTTGTAACTGCCCATCAATTGGGCGTATCTTATGTTTCTTTATTGACGCTAAGACTCTACCTGCCAAATGACAGCCCTCCCGATATACTGTTGTCCTAATCGTTTGATAACGTGCATTCTTGGGGAAATCATACCCTTCTGAGGTAATTATCGAACCGGTGTCGTAGTCTTCATCCATAAAATGCGCCGTATTGCCTACCTTATCATCATTTAATATCGCCCACTCAACACAAGAGCAACCACGATAGTTAGGTAAAATCCCAGGATGAACATTAACTACACCATGCTCAACACTATTTATAATAGTATGGGTAAGTTTTCGTGGCGTTCCAGCGTTAAACAGACAATGCAAACCTAGCGCACTAATCAGGTCAAGCGTTTGACTGCTATTATGGCTATCAACAAAGTAGAAAGGCAGCATTGTTGAGCCAAACTTATAAAGAGCATCGCTTGATTCAACTTCTTTAAAGGCATTGCCTGTCCTTTCTCGCCATATTTTTAAATCTTTTTCTGACATGAGTTTTGAATCACAGATAACAACACTGTTAGTAATTCCATTAGCAAATGCCGCCTCAAGCGTAAGCGCCAGTAATGGCTCATCTATCCTTGTTAAAAATCCGACTTTAAAGTCAGTGTCCTGCTCATTGGCTTGCTGTAAATTCATGGTTTTTTATCTATTAATGTTGAATACGATGTATACGTAAATAGGTTCAGTCATTCACAAGCTATACTTTTGATTAAAAACTAAAATTCTGATACATCCTTGGGTTTTCATAAATCTGCGGCGCCAACGCTTCTAAATGCTCATCACCTAAGAACATCAGTTTCCCTTGCGATAAATGTGCTCCGAACATTGAATTAGTATAACGAAATTGTAAAACACGTCGCTGCCCACTTTTTACTATTGTTCCTTTATGAAGACAATGCGTATTAGCAAAAAACATAGTTCCCGCGCTCCCTGTAATCACTTTAACAGCGTCTGAACCGTAATATTGGGCAATCTCTTCATCAGAAAAACGACCATCACGAAGTAGTTGACCGCCTCTATTTTTTTGAGACCCAGGTACATAACAATGCGGGCCATTATCAACAGTAATGTCATCCAAATAAATAAACACGTTTAACCAAGCTATATTATCTTTATCGAAATGAAAGCTCATCGCATACTCAGACAACTTGGCAGCACTCACCTCGCCTGCACTGGTGTCAAAGCCTGTCACAGACTCAAAAATTGGCGGTGTATCTAAAAAGCGAGCAGCAACTTCAACAAAATATCTATCCATAAATAATCTCCGCGTAAAATCATTATCGATAAGCTCTACTGGAAACTTCAACGCATACGCTATCTCATTATTTTCTTGATAATAATTAAGGATTTCCGCGATCTGTTGTGCGTTTAATTTAAAGGGGCAAAAATGATAACCATCCCCCTGAATATCATTGATTGCTGTGTCAACATGGATAGCTTGATAAGGAAAAATGGTGTCGTAACGCATTAATTTTAAATCAGCTAATGGAAATTTATTTGCTATTTGTGCGGAGATAGCCTGATCAATAACATCCCCATAAACCGCATAATGGTTTCTCATTATCAAATATGCTTTATCTAATGGTTCGATGGACTTTTCAATAAAATCAAGCAATCTATTGGCATGTGATTCAAATCGTAATGCCATTTCAGCATTATTTTTTAGTTCAGTAGGTAAATTATGAAAAAACTCGCGTGCCACTTTGCTTTCCAAATACCTTGTTTTATTAATTTCCACACGAGGATCTTTACAAAACTGGAATTCAAATAAATTCATGATTTTTGAAATTACTGCCTCATTAACATGACGTTCATCATCTTCCCATGGATCAACTGAACCATGATACATAACTGTTTCGAATGAAGGCATATAGTGAACGTTAGCCAATGTATTACATACCTCCTCAACGGCACACCTCAACACCGCTTTAGAATGAAACGTGTTAACGGCAACATGTCCAGACTGAAAGCTTCGTAATAAAGGCACGGGACTAACTGAAATTAAAATCACTACGTCTTTATTTTTACTTCTAAGTAACTCTATGCCTTGACGAAGAAAATAAACATTTTCTGCTACGGTTAACACCTTCTCTTCCCATAAAAAAGGGTTTAAATTCCAAGGATTTCTATGCAAGTAACGCTGTGTCGGCAAATGCAAAAAAACTTCATTAAGCCCAACTGTTAAAATAAGTACTTTGCAATCCAATAGTGCCTTGCGAGCACTCACTACATGCTGCTCATAGTCCTGATCGAAGGTATCTAGCTCATTTTCTGGGTAAATAATTTCTTCACGAAAAATATCACGATATTTTTCTCCCGTTTTCTGCAAAATTTTAGGCATATCATTATTGAAAGCCCGAGAAATCGTTTGATAGAAACCTGGCGTATTAAAAATAACGCCCCAGCGACACGATGATGAATGCAAACCTTCGACATTAGGATTATTTTCGGTAACGACATAGTTATAACCATGTGTTTGTAACCATCGTGCAATTTCGACAGCGAAACAGGAGCCCATTGAAACAATGGGGGTTTTTTTATCGATAAATGCCATCGAATCCGCAAGAAATAACTCATTAGATAATTGCCGGCCATCACCATTCAGCGATTTATTCGGCCATGATTTAATGTTGCAGACTCCCCACTTATCTTCTGCATATAAATTAACGTTATGAACAACTACGCCAAGCAATGCAGTTATGTTTTCTCGCAAAGGATGATCAAACGAAACAGAATTTAAGGTAGCAAACAAATCCTGAACACTTATTGGGCAATTTATTGGCGGCAAATCATCCAAAGTAAGGTGATGACTTTTCAGAATCTCTGTTAACTCATACTGACTGTCAATGGCTTCCCTATGAATCATCACGCTATCTTCTGGATTAACTAATTTGAAAACGAGCACCTCGCCGTCCCATTGGCTACACAACTGATCACGAGTGAGCATCTGTGCGACAGGAAAATTAACTAAGGGATCAAGAATTGCAACTTTACCATCTCCCTCAGTAGAAGCTCCCACGATAATAATTCCATTGCTGTTATTAAGTCGCACTATGGCAGGAAATATCGCCTGTAAGTCAAGAAGAGATTCCCAAGACAATTTTTTTAACGTAGCCTGCAAACCATTGTTAACGGCTATGTGCATTAATAATGTGGATGCTGGTTCGGCATCCGTTAACGCATAATGATTGATTATTTTTTCTGAATTAATCTGCAAACCATGATGTTGACTGATGGCTGCAAGACACTGAAGTAGAGTATGAGGGAATTTATTAGTCATATTTTTTATCTCTTGCAGAAAAAAGGAAATGTTTAAAACCTATTAGCCCTAGCTAATCTAGGTATTAGGTACTTATTCAGCTCAACTAGCACACATGTAATGATGAAGAGCTTCCTCAACGCGCCAAAACGAAGCGCTGACTTACAGGGACTCTAGTTGCCGCCAAACCTTCTGAAACGCAGCAATAATTAAATCTACATCTTTAGCGTCTAACTCATGAAGACACATTTCAAACCCCAGAAAGCTGCGATCATGAAGCTCTTCAGCCACTGGACAAATACCCTTGGTATACGTTA
>JAIOYD010000002.1 GCA_021741285.1 Rickettsiaceae bacterium
ATAATAAAAAAAACTTTTAACTTTATCAATCTGTACGCAAGCTGCTAACCGTTGTTCAACAAGCTTGCCAGCAATTTTATTTGCTATATCTTCACTATCAGTCGTTGTGATTACAATACAAGATTCTCTAGATTTCACACCACCTCAACAAATGCATTAGGAGTTTCAAATAATTTTATCTTAATTATTTGAAACAAATTTTTAGTAAATAGCTTGGGTATAATATCCACTTTAAGGTGCAGTGCTATATTCTCTGCTGTAGGATTAGATTTTAAATAATATATATTTTGGCCCGTATAATTAGCAATAAACAACCCTAGTTCTACATCCTCATGATGTAAAATTACATTATGATCAAAATTATGGTCAATCCATTCTTTCATCACCGATTTCAAGTGCCCAAAATCTACAACCATCCCAAGATCGTCTAGCTTTTCTGATCTTGCTGTAATTTCAAGAACATATCTATGGCCATGAAGATATTTACATTTATGCTTATGACCAATAACCCTATGTCCAGCATCAAACTCTATGCGACGAGTGCATTCAATCATATTATTCGCTTTATAAAAATTTAAGTAACGCCTGGTACTTTTCAAGAGTATTTAAAATAATATTAGCTTGCAAAGACTCCGGCTGCTGCTCAAGCAAGCTATTCTTTAAAAGTGTAACTTGATCCAAAGCTTCTTCTTTAGTTTCCCTGCCCACAAGAAGGGCAAATTCACTAAGAATATTCAACTCTTCACCTTTAACTTGCGCAACCCCACTAAATACAAAATATTTTTCTTCTTGTCCAGCCAAAAACACTGAGACAATGCCAGTGTTAATATTAGAGATAAGTTTACAGTGGCCTGGAAGGACACCAAATACCCCTTCTTGTCCAGGAAGATTTACCATATTTGCCTCTACATCGAGAAGAGTCATAGAGGGCAGTATGATTTTCACTGATAAAGTACTGTTCATCTCGAAACTATATTGTTACTTTTTCTTCAAGTTTTTTAGCTTTCTCCACTGCTTCTTCGATCGTTCCAACCATATAAAACGCAGCTTCTGGCATATAATCGTACTTGCCTTCAATCAGACCTTGAAAGCCCGCTATTGTATCTTCAAGATCAACAAACTTACCAGGCATCCCCGTAAATACTTCTGCTACATGGAATGGCTGAGATAAAAATCTTTGTATTTTACGAGCTCGGCTAACAATTAACTTATCTTCCTCTGATAACTCATCCATACCAAGAATTGCAATAATATCTTGGAGAGATTTATAAGTTTGCAAGATTCTTTGTACTTCCCTTGCTATATTATAATGCTTATCACCAACTATTTCAGGATCAAGCATTTGTGAAGTACTGTCGAGAGGATCAACTGCCGGATAAATCCCTAATTCTGCAATTTGACGACTTAATACCGTTGTAGCATCAAGATGCGTAAATGATGTTGCAGGAGCTGGGTCAGTCAAATCATCCGCGGGTACATAAATTGCTTGAACAGAAGTAATTGAACCATGCTTAGTCGAGGTGATTCTCTCTTGCAACATTCCCATATCTGTAGCCAATGTTGGTTGATATCCCACTGCTGATGGAATACGACCTAACGTGGCCGATACTTCCGAACCAGCCTGTGTAAACCTGAATATATTATCAATAAAGAATAAAACATCTTGACCACCATCCAAATCTCTAAAAGATTCAGCAATAGTCAATCCTGTTAGGGCTACTTTTGCTCGTGCTCCAGGAGGCTCATTCATTTGGCCATACACTAGAGAAACTTTTGATTCCTCAAGCTTATCTGGATTAATAACACCTGATGCGATCATTTCATAATAAAGATCGTTTCCTTCTCGCGTTCTTTCTCCTACACCCGCAAAAGCTGTATATCCACCATGCGCCTTAGCTACGTTGTTAATAAGCTCCATAATAATAACAGTTTTACCAACACCCGCTCCACCAAAAAGGCCAATTTTACCTCCCTTAGCATATGGAGCAAGCAGATCCACAACTTTTATACCAGTTGTCAAAATACTTCTCTCAGTCGATTGATCTTCAAAGGAAGGGGGCTGTCTATAAATCGAAGAATAGGTTTTAGAGATTATGGGGCCCTTTTCATCTACAGGCTCACCAATCACATTCATAATTCGGCCTAAAGTACTAATGCCAACTGGAATTTGAATTGGTTCACCGGTGTCCGTTGCCTCCGTCCCCCTTGTTAGCCCATCAGTTGAATCCATAGCAATGCACCGCACAGTGTGATCGCCAATATGCTGAGCCACCTCTAACACTAATTTCTGACCATTATTTTCACACTGCAACGCATTCAAGATATTGGGGAGCTGTACCCCACCAGGGAACTTGACATCAACAATAGCTGAAATAATTTGAGTAATTTTGCCTTTGTTCATAATAATATTGCTTCCTTTTTAACTTATTTCTTTTTACCAAAAGGGTCTTCTTGATCTATTATTAATTGCCCAGAAATGGCGTAACTATCTGGCATCATCTCAGTCAATTTTATCTTTACCAATTCGGGTCTAGTATCGATAGATTCACAAACCACTTTTGTCACCATTTTAACAAGTTTGCGCTTTTGATCAAGCGTCCTACCAGCCATCATACTAATGTTAATTATTGGCATCTTTATCTTTCTAAATTTATTACTAAACAGTTAGTTATAGAATTTATGTGAGCTACAACAGCCCAAAATGCTCAATAGACCACAGATTCCGCTCCAGAAATAATCTCAGTAAGCTCCGTAGTGATAATCGCTTGCCTTGATCTATTTAGCTGTAGCGTCAACTTATCTATTAATTCACCTGCATTTCTTGTAGCATTATCCATCGCGGTCATTCTTGCCCCCTCTTCGCTTGCACGACTTTGGATCAACGCGTAATTAATTTGGCCACCAATGTATAAAATTATAACATTGTAGACTAATCCATCACCTTCATACTCAGAAGAAGCATTACTGATTTTGCTTTCGGTTCTGACTTGAACTGGTAAAATCTGTTCTCTGGTCATGACTTGGGTCATAGCATTTTTAAATTTGTTATAATATATGTAACAAGCTCCAACCTTTTCGCTTTCTATCAATTCCATAATTTTATCTTTTGCTTCTCTAGCAACAGATTCATAATTACCTTGAGAAACATGATAATACCCAACTATTTGCTTACCAAATTCATTTTTTAGAGCATCTATGCCTTTTTTGCCTATAACTAGCAGTTTAACTTCCTTGCCATCTGCGTTTAGTTTTTTTATATCAAGTTTAACTCTTTTAATCGTATTTGAATTAAAACTACCACATAAACCTCTCTCCGATGTCATAACTATTAAAAGATGCGGCATATTTTCAAGCTCTTTACTAAAAAACTTGCGATCAGCTGCCGATAAATCCATCAGATTGCCACTTGCAGAAATATCATACATAATGTCACCAAGCACAGAAGAATAATCATTTATATTCTCCGCTTGATCTTTTAGTTTTCTTAGCTTCGCAGCAGATACTACATGCATCGCTTTGGTAATTTTTTGAGTAGATTTAATACTCTTTACCCTATTTCTAAGATGCTTTAGACCAGACATTTTTCCTTATTTGTTATTGTCTAAAAATTCTTCTACAAACTTATCAAGATAAGCCTTTAATGCTTCTTCAGTTTCCTCACTCAAATTCTTCTGGGCGCGTATTGCAGAAAGAATACTATCTCCTTTTAACCGTACATCGTGCATAAGCTTGTCTTCAAAGAGCCTGACTTTAGAAACATCTATCTTTTCTAGATATCCTCTAACTCCAGCATACAAACTAATCACTTGCTCTTCAACTACCACCGGGGAATATTGGGGCTGTTTCAGAAGTTCGGTAAGCTTAGCTCCATGTTTAATTAGCTTTTGTGTCGATGCGTCTAAGTCAGAACCAAACTGAGCAAAAGATTCCATTTCCCTAAACTGAGCTAGCTCAAGCTTTAACGATCCAGAGACCTTCTTTATTGCTTTAATTTGAGCAGCAGATCCAACTCTACTAACCGATATTCCAACATTTACCGCAGGCCGAATACCCTTATAGAATAAAGCACTTTCAAGAAAAATTTGACCGTCAGTAATAGAAATCACATTTGTTGGGATATAAGCAGAAACATCTCCAGCTTGAGTTTCAATAATTGGCAGAGCAGTCAAGGACCCAGCTCCTTTATCATCAGATAATTTTGTCGCCCGTTCGAGTAATCGAGAGTGTAGATAAAAAACGTCTCCGGGATAAGCTTCACGCCCTGGTGGTCTTCTAAGTAAAAGCGAAATTTGACGATAGGCAACAGCATGTTTTGTTAAATCATCATAAATAACCAGAGCATGCATGCTATTATCTCTAAAATACTCACCAATTGCGCAGCCTGTATATGGGGACAAAAACTGTAATGTCGCTGGATCAGAAGCGGTCGCAGAAACTACTGTAGTATACTCCATTGCCCCCGCTTCTTCTAATTTTCTTACAATCTGAGCAACGGTAGATCTTTTTTGACCGATTGCCACATATACACAAAAAATTTTATCGGCATCATCACCAGCCAAATGTGCTGGTTTCTGATTGATAATTGTATCAATCGCAATAGCGGTTTTTCCTGTTTGTCTATCGCCAATGATTAACTCTCTCTGACCACGACCTATTGGAATTAACGCATCAATAGCTTTAATTCCAGTCTGAACAGGCTCATGAACACTTTTGCGGCCGATAATTCCTGGCGCTTTAACTTCAATATGACTAAAATGTTTTGAGACGATTTCTCCCTTCCCATCAATAGGACGGCCTAGGGCATCAACTACTCTTCCAACCATGGCAGGACCAATTGGAGTTTTTAGTATCTCGCCCGTGCGCTTTACTTTATCTCCTTGGCGGACTGAACTATCTTCTCCCATGATAACAACGCCTACCATGTCACTTTCTAAATTTAGTGCTAATCCTTTAACACCAGATTCAAACTCAACCACCTCCCCGGCCTGCACATTGTCAATCCCATAAACTTTTGCAATACCATCCCCGACTGTAACTACATAGCCAACTTCCTGCAACTCTCCCAGCTGGTCAATATTGCCAATTTCACGCTCTAAAATCTCAGATATTTCTGAAGGGTTTAACGTCATTTTCTAAAAATCCTCATTAAAACTATATCAAATTATAAAACCAATACAATAACTCATATGCATGAGTTAGATTTTATAAACCCGTAGCTATTTTTTGTATTTTGCTCAGCGCCCCTTGCAGCGAACAATCAATCAAATTACTATCATATTTTACTATAGCTCCCCCTAAAAGGGACTCATCAACATCCTGTTGTAGCTTGATTTTTTTCTCAAGAGTTAATTCCAGTAAATTATGAATAAATTCAACTTCTTTTGTTGTAAGCTTAAAAGCAGTTGATATTTCAACAAATTTAATTCCCTTACTCTCCATAAGTAATACTTCGTACTCATCAACAATCTGAAAAAATAAATTCATCCTTGAGTTTTTTATCAAAATGTATAGTGTCCGCTTCAGAAAAATCTCTGATTTTAACTTACTAGTAAGAATATCCACAAATCTCTCTTTATCAGATTTCTCAATAATCGGTGAACATAACATATTTTTTATAACACTAAAATCCCTTAGTACTTCACTCAAAACTTTTATGCTTTCAAAAACTTTATTTTCTTTAGACTCTCTTTTAGCTTGAGTAAAAAGAGAATAAGCATAATTTTTTACTGTTTTAATATCTAATGACATACAAATTTTAGATTTTTTAATTTTCGAACATACTTATGTAATCCTTTTTTATCATATAAAGCAACGCAAAAAATAACAAGCCAAGTTGAAATAAAAAATACGCAAGCACTAAAGATACAATCCCCGTGGATTGCCAGATTAACATACAAATAAATGGAGTGGTGGAAGAAAAAACCATACTGCCGACCGAATGTGAGAGACTACACATTCTCATTCTAATACCAGTTTGAAATAATGACTGAATACGAACAGAACAAGGAATTGAATAAAATGGAACCAAAAATACTATTATACAATGCAGCAATACTGAGTAGCTCTTAAGATCTAGAAGAAATTCCATAACCAGAGTACAAAAAATACTCAAACCCAGTGCTGCAATAATTTGAGTGATTATTTTAAATCTATCAGATACGTAGCCGGAAATTAAACATGCGAGTCCATAAAGCAAAACAAAAATAGTGTTTGCAGCTGCTGCGCTCTCATTATCAATAATATCAGCCACGTTTGCAGCAAACGTTCCAAAAAATATTATTAAGAAATGGTAACCACCTCCAAGCATCCCATTAATTATGGTAGCAAGTATAAATTTAACTTTATTTATATTAATTATCTTAATAATACCCAGATCAGGTTCAATGACTGCTACCGATTTATTATTAAGAAATTCTTTACTCTCAAGCAATCTTCTACGTAAGGTAAGCACTACCAGGCCTAATAATCCGCCAATAGCAAAATTCAGCCTCCACAACCACTCAATGTCATTATAACTAATCGCAATATGGTACACTATTGTAGCAATCAAAACACCTATTTGAGATGAAAAAGAGACTATACCTACAACAAGATGTCGTTTCTTTTTGCCAATCATTTCCGCAACATAGATTTTTATAGCATCAATTTCTCCGGCTAAACTCATTAAAAACAGCATACGCAGCAATGTTATTAATATTACAGCAAAAAACCCCACACTATCAAAACTAGGAGCAATAGCTACTAAACAAGTTGAAGTTGCCGCAATAATTGCTGATATTTTTACGCTTACTATTCGTCCAACCAGGTCACCTATCTTGCCAAAAATCAGCGATCCTACAGGTCTTGCTATAGTCGCAAGACTAAATACGGCAAAGAAAGTAAGCATCTGATCACCATCATCACCATGCGGCATAAAATTCTTTGATAACAACGAGGCAGATAGCCCAAATAAGGCGTAATCATAATATCTTACTATTGTTACAAAAAACGCTATTATCAGCGATTCATATTTTTTGAAATGCAAAATTTAGTTCCTGAATTAATTGCGTATTCTTATCGCGACTGATAGTATATCTGTGAAATAATTGATGCAACTAGAATATTTTATGATTGGCAAACTTAAAGGATCGATTGACTCGGTATATGATGATCATGTCATAATTGATATAAACGGCGTGGGGTACCTAGTGTTTTGCTCTATAAAAACTTTAAGCCACTTAATTCCCATGGAATTTTGCGAGCTTTTAATTGAAACGCACGTGCGGGAAGACCACATTCACTTGTACGGATTCAGAGATTTAGAAGAAAAAGCCGCGTTCTCTACTTTACAGTCAGTTAAGGGAGTTGGTACCCGAATGGCTCTTGCGATTCTGTCGCACCTTTGCCCCGCAGAAATTCAATTGGCTCTAACCAATGAAGATAAAATAATCTTTAATGGTGTTCCTGGAGTTGGAAAAAAGCTTGCCGAACGTATAGTTACGGAGCTAAAAGATAAAACCATTTCAACCAAGTCTCTTTCTGGATCCGAACTTAAATTTGCTTCAACTGCAAAAACACATAATAATTCTTTAGCTTTGGATGCTATCTCAGCTTTGACCAGTCTGGGAGTCGGAAGAATTGACGCTCAAAGCAGAATTAATACAATTTTGGCTCAATCTGGGGATATATCGATAAATGATTTAATTCGACTAGCACTTAAAAATTGAGTTTTATAATATTATGACAACAGAACTATTATCAGGCACGACCCTTGAAACAGATCTAGATTTTTCTTTACGACCAAACTTGCTGAATGAATTTGTAGGACAAGACCATATAAAATCTAACTTAAGTATATTTATCCAAGCTGCCCAAAACAGGAACGAACCACTTGATCATACTCTTTTTTATGGACCACCGGGACTTGGTAAGACTTCTCTAGCTAATATCGTTGCAAAAGAAATGGGCGTAAATTTTAAAGCTACTTCTGGACCAACATTATCAAAAGCTGCTGACCTTGCTGCAATTCTAACTAATCTTCAAGAGCATGATGTATTATTCATTGATGAGATTCATAGGCTTAACACTAATATTGAAGAAATACTCTACCCTGCAATGGAAGATTTCTTTCTCGATATCATTATTGGCGAAGGGCCAGCTGCCAGATCAGTACGCATAGATTTACCACGCTTTACTCTTATTGGAGCAACGACTAGACTTGGCTTGATCAGTAATCCACTAAGAGATAGGTTTGGCATTCCCTTACGCCTTAATTTTTATAAAGTTGAAGAATTAGTAAAAGTCATTAATCGGGCTGCAAAGTTGCTTGATACAAAAATTACTAAAGAGGGCGCAGAGGAGATTGCCAAGAGGTCAAGAGGAACTCCAAGAATCGCTCTAAGATTATTAAAAAGAATAAGAGATTTTGCTTCTGTTGAACATAGATCAGAAATCGATGCAGCAATTGCCGATAGCGCTTTAACCCGGCTCGAGATAGACAAAGCTGGACTGGATAGTAACGACTACCGGTACTTAAAATTCATTTTGGATAACTATAATGGTGGACCAGTTGGAGTTGAAACTATAGCCGCTGCGCTGTCGGAACAACGCGATGCGATTGAAGACGCCATCGAACCTTATCTTATACAAATTGGCCTGCTTCAACGCACTCCAAGAGGAAGAGTTCTTACTAACGGAGCTTTTATCCATCTTGGGCTAGAACCGCCAAATCGCCAGTTATTTTAGTTTCTTAGGTGATCACTCAAAACACTGTCTACTAACTCTTGCGTCTGTCCTCTTGACCTGAGCATCTCCTACTATCGCCCAAGATGCCGAATCGAGTCGGCATCTTGACTCGTAGTATTACCTGAGAGCCTGGCCTTCATCCCTGTTGATATGCTCAAGACATATATCTTGTGTCATTTTTTGCAGTTTCTCAACTCTTTCTATAAGATATAGCAGCTGTTCTTTGCTTATTCGGTAATCTTTGTTATATCTTGCTTCTATGTAAGCCCTCCTTAGTAGCTCGAAACATTCAACCTGTTCAGGGGTGGCGTATGGAAATATCTTGAATAGCTCATAATGGTGACTTCTTGCTGTCTTGGCAAGTTCCAATATATCATGCTCCTTGCGCTTGTCACCCGTAAAAACAAGTAATATCGCGGTATAAAAACTTTCGGTGGCCTGGTGGAGATAAAAAGCCGCTTTATTAAAAGAATCTCTTTCTAATGCATGGTGGGTATCAATAAAAAACTCTGAACCACTATCAAACCAATAATCATAATCGTCTTGTGCTATCTGTCTTACCTCAGACCAAGGCATCTCTCTGGCTTCTGCCAGCTCAAATTCACCGTTGTCATATAATAAGATCCCTTCTTTCTTTATATCTGTAAAAAAATATTGCTTTCTTTCCAACTCTTTATTAAATCTATCTATAGGCTCAGATATCAGTGATACCCCAGGATATTTTATGTCTTCTCTTACCTCTTCAATACTAGGATAAGGAGGCAATTTCATAAATGAGAAAGCAAGCCCTTTCTTTTCAAGTCTCTTTTCTATAGCATGCTCCATTCTGGAAGCTGCATACCCACCATATTTGTTCTTTCTTAAGACAAGCAAGATATCCAAATCGCTTCGATAAGATAATGTATGATGACCTTCTTTATATACATCCTGCACCCATGTGCCCCTTGCATATGAGCCAAAGAGAATAATCATCGCTAATTTATCTTTAGCAACTGCAAGTATTTCCTTAACTATATTATCCAGCCTTTCTTTTATAATAAGGGAACGCTCTGGCAGGGTGGTTTTCATACGAGGTTTGTGCTATTTTTCGTTTTATTCTATAGCATCTTGTCTTTAAGTCAAAGTGGTTTTGCGTTTATAGCAGCGTAACCAATCGAATCAGGATCGCTGCTAAAGAAGTTTTTCTCTAGTCTACAAAGCTCTTATTTTTTAGAGCCAAAAGACAATCCGGCAAACTTTTTGTTAAAGTCACTAACATTTTTATTTGATTGATTAACCATATTGACTACGTTTTTGTTCCAAGCAGGATGCTCACGAAAATCAACGTCCATTAAGATTTCACCTGATTTTAGAGTTGACATAGTAGTAAACTCATCATTACGAATTTTAATTTTTAGACCTTTATATTCAGGGTGTATGTCTTTTCTCATGCAGCTAACTCATTTTTCTTCTTAAAGATTTCTCTTTTTACTTTTTTAGCTTTATCCGACATCATAGCACTATTAGCTTTAAGGATGAACAAATCAAAGCCCCCGTTTTTTTCAACAGTTCTCAAAGCTCTTGCTACAACTTTTAACCTATATTTTTGTCCAGTAATTTCGCTTTTATACTCTACTGTTTTAATATTAGGCTCAAAGCGCCTTCTAGTCTTTCTTTGTGAGTGCGACACGTTATTTCCATAGCGTACTGCAACACCAGTCAATTCACATTTGCGAGACATTATGAGTTCCCATAAATTACGTTTAATGGTAGGAAGAATATAGATCTTTGCTCTATATGTCAAGCCCCTATTGTATCATTATTTCTTAAGTAATTTTTCTATAGTTTCGAAATTTTCAAAGGTAGGATCATAATAAAATCGAATCTCAGGTGAATATTTTAAATTTACCTGACGGGTTACATAATTACGAATAGCAAAACGCGATTCCTCTAATGCCAACTCTATATCGCCTACCGTCAACTTCGTATTAAATGGTACAAAAAAACAATTAGCAATACTAAGATCACTGCTTATATTGACCTTGGTTATACTTAAAGGACAGGGATCAAGACGAGGATCTATTTTTCCACCACCTTTCCTAAAGCATTCGATAAGACTAGACTGCACAGCATGAGACACTTTGAGCTGCCTCTGTGATTGGTCCTTTTCACGGGTTTTTAGATTAAAGTTTTTGTTGTTCTTCGACAAGCTCAAATACCTCTACTGAATCACCAACTTTAATATCTTCATAATTCTCAAAAGCAATACCGCACTCATAGCCCTCTCTAACCTCTTTCACGTCTTCTTTAAAACGTTTCAAAGTCTTGAGTTTTCCTTCATGAATAACAATATCCTCACGTAGCAATCGAACACCAGCTCCACGCTTAATAGTACCTTTTGTTACGTAACTACCAGCAATCTTACCTACTTTTGATACATTAAACACCTCGCGAATATCAACCGAACCAATATATACTTCGCGAATAATTGGCGATAGCATACCGCTCATTATAGCTCTTATATCATCAATCAAATTATAAATAATTGAATAGTATCTTATATCCACTTTATTTTTGTCGGCATCTTGAGCAGCTGCATTATTAGCCCTAACATTAAAGCCAAGAATTAACCCTCTTGAAGCCTGAGCAAGACCAACATCAGATTCAGATATACCGCCAACTGCACTATGCAGAATCTTTAATTTGACTTCATCGTTTTCAATTTTATTTAGATTACTGATAATTGCTTCAATAGACCCATGAACGTCCCCTTTAATAATCAGTGCTAGCTCTTTAATTTTACTTACTCCAGAAGCTTTTAGGAATAGATCATCTAAGCTTGTTTTTGATGCGGTAACGCGTAATTCTTTTTCTTTTCTGATTCTATAATCAATGATGTCTCTTGCTTGCTTCTCAGAAGCAACAACATTAAATACGTCTCCCGCAGATGGAGCCTCACTTAAACCATAAATCTCTATAGCAAGCGATGGGCCCGCTTCTGTAATGGTTCTTCCTTTATCATTGCATATTCTTTTTACCCGTCCAAACGTTGTACCAGCCATAATAATATCGCTCTTTTTCAACGTACCTCTTTGAACAATAACCGTCGCAACAACTCCTCTCGTAATATCTACCCTAGACTCAATAACAACTCCACAAGCAATACCTTCTGGGTTTGCTTTCAAGTCCTGCATCTCTGCAACTAAAAGAATTGCTTCTTCCAATTTGTCAAGGTTCATCCTCTGTTTGGCAGAAACACCAACTGTTATTATCTCACCACCAAAATCTTCTGAAACCAAATCATGAGCCAATAATTCTTGCTTAACTTTTTCAATATCAGCGTCTGGCTTATCAATCTTGTTTATTGCAACAATAATAGGTACATTTGCAGCTTTAGCATGACTTATCGCTTCAATCGTTTGAGCTTTTATACCATCATCTGCCGCCACTACTAGCACCACAATATCTGTAGCTTGTGCACCGCGTGTGCGCATTTCTGTAAACGCTTCGTGACCCGGAGTATCAATAAACGTAATCATTCGACCATCTGACATTGTTACACTATATGCGCCTATGTGCTGAGTAATCCCACCAGCTTCACCAGCCACAACATCAGTAGATTTAAGCGCATCTAGCAAAGACGTTTTACCATGATCTACGTGTCCCATCACTGTAACTATAGGAGCTCTTGGTTTTAAATCTTCATGGCTATCTTCTTTATCAATCAAACTATTCTCGACATCAGACTCTTTAACACGTTTAACAGTATGACCAAAACTGGTAACTACCAATTCCGCTGTATCCGCGTCAATCGACTGGTTACTAGCCGCCATCACTCCAAGTTTCATCAACTCTCTAATTACATCAGCTCCTCTTTCAGTCATTCTATTAGCAAGCTCTGCAACAGTAATAACTTCAGGTAGTATAACCTCGCGATAAACTTTATCAGCTTTTGACGAATTACTTTCATGCTTTCTTTTTTCTTTCGCTCTTGCTCTTTGAATTGACGCTAAAGATCTTGTTTTAAATGGAGTATTACCCGAGTCCTGATCGAGCATCTGAAATATATCTGACTTCTTCAGTTTCTTAATCTCTAAAAGCTTAGGCTTTACGGGAACAACTACTTCCTCCTCTGCTTTTTCCTCGCGAACATTGATCGGACTTACCACAGGTCTGGCATTCTCTTTTCTAAAATCTGTACCCGCTTCGCCACGTGTGTTTGACAAAGCATCTGACTCTTCAACGTCATTTACTTCAGAACTTTGGTTGATTTCAGCAAGCCTACTTAGCGTGCTCAAAGGGGCTTCTTCTTCGCCCTCTCCATCTATAGAACGCTGCAATGCGGCAAGTCTTCTACTAGCCATTTCTTGATTAGATTGCAAACTAGCTGATTCTCTGCTAAGAGTAAGATCGCCTCCTGTAGCTTTTCCACGCTTCACTTCAACAACAACTGAAGAAGAGCCGCCCAAATTTCTTGAAACCATTTTAGGATAAATGGATTTGCTGCTTAAGCTCAGCTTATTCGCACCAAATGTAAGTTTTTTTTCTTTCTTTTCTTCTGTATTATCTGTCATGTATCCTATTTTCCGTCTGCTTCAAATGTTAAAGAACTAAATTATATTTTACTCATGTGCTTCTGATTGTTTCTTAGCAAAACTGATCAAAGCTTCAATTTCTTCGCTACTAACTATGTTTGCAGGAACAATTTGTCTGAATTCAGAAGCTGTAACCTCTCCTAAATCTTCGATAGTCTTAACCCCAAATTCTGCTAGTTTTAAGATGTATTCAGGGGGCAAGTCTAGCGAATCTAGTAATTCTTGCTCTACTCCGAGCTTCTCGAGCCCCTCAATAATTTCCTCGTTTTTCTCTTCAAAGTAAGTTATAGCACGGCTCTGCATCTCTTCAACTAATTCCTTATTACTAAATCCTTCAATAGAAGTCAATGCTGCACTATCTGCGTAAGCAATCTGTTCTAAAGATGTATAACCCTCCGCAGACAACAACTGAGCTGTTACCTCGTCTACTCCCAGCTTACTCACAAACAATTCCGTTGTATTTGCAAACTCCTCACCTCGACGTTTTGACTCTTGCTCCTCTGTCATTACATCTATACTCCAGCCAGTCATTTTCGAAGCTAAGCGAACATTTTGCCCTCTTCTGCCAATGGCTAAACTCAACTGATCATCAGGTACAATCGCTTCAACACGCCCTTTATCTTCATCGAAAACTATTTTACTTATTGTCGCGGGGGTCATCGCATTAATAACAAATTGAGCCACGTTTTTATCCCAATTGATCACATCAATCTTCTCGCCAGCTAGCTCATTAGTAATAGCCCTTACCCGACTTCCACGAACACCTACACAAGATCCAACGGGATCAACTGAAATATCCGTAGCAAATACTGCTATTTTTGCTTTTGACCCAGGCTCTCTAGCAATCGATTTAATCTCTATTATGTTATCATATACTTCTGGGACCTCCATTTCAAACAACTTTCTTAAGAACTCATCATCAGTTCTGGATAAGAAAATTTGTGGCCCCTTTGGTTCCCTTTTTACATCTTGAACGTAAGCTTTTACTCTATCGCCTACTTTAAACATCTCTCCACGTATCTGCTGGGTTTTTTTAAGCAACGCTTCCGCACGCCCTACATCTACAATAATATTACCAAACTCAATCCTTTTCACAGTTCCATTAAGTATATCTCCCTTACGATCTTTATAATCTTCGTACTGACTCTCTCTCTCTATTTCACCCACTCTCTGAACAATCACTTGTTTAGCAGTTTGAGCAGCAACTCTGCCCAAATCAATTGGCGGTAAAGGCTCAAATATTTCTTCCCCTTTTTGAGCTTCTGGACGAATTAATAGCGCGTCCTCAAGAGAAATTTCTTGAAAAGTATTTTCAACTTTATCTACAATTGTTCTAACCCTAAATAAGCTTATTTTCCCAGTATTTTGATCAATCTGTGCACTAATGTTTTGTTCCAGACCATATTTCTTACGACCAGCTATCTGAACAGCTTGCTCCATTGCCTCAATTAACTTTGCCTTAGACACACCTCTTTCTCTTGATACAGCATCTACTATTTGTAAGATTTCTGCTTTACCAATATTATCCATAACTAACTCTCTTTCTTTATTTTTTTATTTAATAACGCTCTAAACATATCCTCTGTCAAAACTAATTTTGCATTTTTGATATTGCTGTAATCAAATGACATCTCTATATTTTTTGATTTCAACTTAACCTCTTCGCCGTCCACACCCAAAAGCTGACCTTTGTAAGTAAGATTTCCATTAAAGGCAGCTTTGAGGCGTATCTTAATTTCTCTACCAGCAAATTTTTCAAAATCTGTTATTTTTACAAGAGGCCTTTCAACTCCGGCCGACGAAACTTCTAAAAAATACTTGCCAGGAATAATGTCTTCAACATCTAGTACAGCAGAAATATTCCGGCTAACTATTTGGCAATCATTGACTTGCACCTTCTCTCCATCGATTCGCTCAATCAATATCTCTACTACCTTAGTACTTGTACCGTGAATAATGACCTTTACGATATCAAAACCAAGGGTGGTGACAGTGCTCTCAATTAAGTTAGTTACTCTTTGTTCCATTCAATTTTCTAATAAAAAAGGCGAGCCTCTTGGCTCACCTTAAATAACTTATTATTTAACTATTAACAGTATAATTTAGTTTGTTATCTCTGTCAAACTATAATCAAGCTTATAGGTTTTATGCATCTTAGCGGCGAGATTCATGTTGTGAGAAACCATTATAATGGCAGCTTTATGCTTTTGAGCACGCTCCAGCAACATATTAAACACCTCGTCGGCAGTATTGGGATCAAGATTTCCAGTAGGTTCATCTACAAGAATAATTCTTGGATCACCTATAAGAGCTCGAGCAATAGCAACTCGTTGCTGCTCTCCCCCCGACAATTCGCCAGGAACGTTCCACAGCCTTTTACCAAGCCCTAGATCTCTCAATATCTCTTCCGATCTTTCCATAGCTTCGTTCTTATTAACACCCTTTATTAATAATGGCATCGCCGCATTTTCCTGAGCAGTAAAATCCCGCAGCAAGTGATGATATTGATAAACAAAACCTAAATTATCAAGCCTTATACGTCCTGCATTTTTTAAATTACTTACCAAAGTATCAGAAACTCCAGCAATATGAACCGATCCTTGGCCAGGAGAGTCAAGCAACCCTGCAATATGCAACAACGTTGACTTGCCACTTCCAGACGCTCCAACTATTGCGATCATCTGACCGCTATACACCTCAAGATCAATGTCTTTTAATACTTCTATCACTGATCTACCTTGATGATAGTCCTTATAGATACCCTTCAGTGAAAGAACTAGTTCTTTATTCATATCTCATAGCCTCAATTGGACTTAAAGCCGAAGCCTTATAAGCTGGATAAATAGTAGCTAAAAACGATAAAACTAAAGCAATGGACGTAATAATCATGACATCACTAATTCTCACTACTGATGGTAAGCTATACAGAAAATAAATCGCTGGGTCAAATATTCTAGCACCCGACAATTTTTCTAAAAACTGCCTAATATTCTCTATATTATAAGAAAATAATAGACCAAATATTACGCCCAAAAATGTTCCAATAGCCCCGATCATCATACCATTAAAAATAAAAATTAGCATTATTTGCTTAGTTGAAGCGCCTATAGTTTTTAATATAGCTATATCTTTAGTTTTATCTTTCACAACCATGAAAAGACTAGAAACAATGTTAAATGCGGCAACTAAAATAATGAGCGATAAAATTACAAACATTGCAACTCTTTCTACTTCTAACGCGCTAAGAAATTGCTGGTTATCCTGCATCCAACTCTTAGCTTGTACAGAAAAACCAAACTCTTTCTGCAATATTTGTGCATATTGTTTTGCCTTTTCTTGGTTATCAGTATTAATCTCAAGCAAATTAATGCCCTGCCCCATAGAGAGAAAAATTTGTGCAGCCGCAACTGGCATCAACATAACTGCTGCATCATAATCGTATCTACCACTAGTGAATATCGCAACCACAGTAAAATCTTTTGCCCTAGGCATGCTACCAAAAGCGGTAGGCAGCAAACTGGGCGCTATCAACTTGACTTTGGAGCCCGCAGATATACCCAAAACACGGGCAAGTTCAGAACCGACTGCAACAACATTAGCTCCATCATAATCTGAAAAACTACCCTCTAAAACGTTACCCAGTATTTCTCCTTTCGTTTTCAAATCAACAGCATTGATACCCTTTATGATTACCCCGCTATTAGTTCCAGCTCCAAGAGCCAGAGATTGCCCCACAACTAAAGGCGTAACTTTTTTAACAAATTTATGATTACGCGTTTTTTGAATTAATTCATCATAACTCTCTATCACCTTACCCATTGGAGTTACAGAAATATCTCCATTAAGACCAATTATGTTGCTAGTTAACTCAATATGAAAACCATTCATAACAGACATAACTATAATCAAAGCAGCTACGCCGATCATAATACCAGCAAGGGATATCCCAGAAATAATCGAAACGAATTTCTCATTCTTCTTAGCACTAAAATATCGTAGCGATACAATAGGTATAAAGTTATTTAACATGCAAATTACTTATTACTTCAATTACAGCGGTATCAACAGAAACATCTTGTATTTCACCAGATTCTCTGTGCTTCAACTCTACTAAATCACTACCAGCTTTTTTAGGACCAACAATAATTTGCCACGGCGATCCTATCAAATCATGAATCGCAAATTTTGCTCCTGCGCTATCGCTTGTATCGTCATATAATATATCGATATTTTTGTTTACAAACTGATTATATAAATCATTAGAAATTTCATTACATTTATCATCTTTAATATTTAAATTAATTATCGAAGCTTTGAATGGCGCAACTTGTATCGGCCAAATTATTCCTCGCTCATCATGACTCACTTCAATTATTGCTGCAACTAATCGCGAAATACCAATGCCGTATGACCCCATTTGAATCGGCACCCGCTTACCGTTACTATCATTAACCGTAGCATTCATAGCTTTTGAGTACTTATCTCCAAAGTTAAAAATATGCCCGACTTCTATACCCTTTCTGACCGACAACTCACTCTTATTTAATGGACATTTTTCAGGATCATGCTTTTCCTCTGTGGCTGCATAAAGCGACTTAAGAAGAGTTATGTCACCAGCCAGAGTGTCTTCTAAAATATCAAATTTCTTATCGTAATACAACGTGCTTTCTCCCGTATCTGCAACCACATGAAACTCATGACTCAACTCACCACCGATCTCACCAGGATCAGCAGCAAGGGGAATTGCATTTAATCCTAAATCTTTAAAGGTACGCATATATGCAACAAACATCTGATCATAGGTATTAATAGCACTCTCCATGTCAATATCAAGTGAGTACGCGTCTTTCATTAAAAATTCTCTACCACGCATAACGCCAAAGCGAGGTCTAATTTCGTCACGAAATTTCCACTGAATTTGATACAGTACTTTTGGCAATTCTTTATACGATTGAAAACTATTACGAACAATGTCAGTTATTAATTCTTCATTTGTTGGGCCAAATAATAAATCATGGTCATGCCTATCTTTAAAACTAAGCATTTCTCTACCATAAACATCAAAACGCCCGGATTCACGCCATAGACCCGCATCTTGCACACATGGCATTAATAACTCAACAAAACCTGATGCATCCATATTAAAACGCACGATATTTTCAATATTCTTGAGAACCTTTAAACCAAGTGGCAACCAGCTATAAATTCCCGATGCAGACTGTCTTATCATACCACTACGAAGCATAAGCAAATGTGATATCACCTGCGCCTCAACTGGCTTTTCTTTTAATACTGGTAAAAAATACTTAGACAATAACATAATTTAATACTAACTTATTCTACTTTATAAAAACCATAATACGCCTGACTCTCAGCTCCTTTTCGTCATTACCACAAAACGAAGGAGACATATGCAGCCTAGCCCTTTCTAATCATACTACCAAACTCCTGACGCTTTTCATGGCTATCTAAATATACACCAGTAAAATGACTAGATTCAAGTATACTTCCTTCTTTTAAAGTGCCCCTTGTTGTCATGCAACTATGTGTTGCCGAAACTCTAACTGCCACTCCTTTCGGCTTCAAATATTCCTGTAAAGAGGAAGCGATATTAGCCGTCATTCTTTCTTGAATCTGCAAACGCTTAGAAAACACGTCCACTAATCTGGCCATTTTACTAACTCCCACGACTACCCCATCAGGCACATATGCAATATCTACTGTACCAGAAAATGGTAACATGTGATGTTCACATATAGAAGTAAAGTTGATCGATTTTAGCAACACTACATCATTATATTCACTAATATCATGAAATCTCTTATTTAAGACTTTAGCAACATCCTGAGCATAGCCTTCAAAGAGCTCATGATAACTCTTAACAACTCTTGTGGGAGTATCCTTCAGCCCTTCTCTGGAAGTATCTTCTCCAATATACTCAAGCAATAATTTTACTGCGTTTTCTGCTTCTTCTTTTGTTGGCTTTCCCACTTTTTTCTAATCTCTAAAATTCTTTTGCAGAGTTAACCATGACCCGTAGTCTACCCTCCCAAGCATTAGGATGGCATATATCTTATAGGTAAGGTATCCCGAGTCCATGATAAAATTGTTTTGCACATTGTTATCATCGAGTTTGGTATAGGTTTCTAGCACAAATACAGACAAACATCAACCCACCAATTATCGCTATCAATCCTCCACCTCCGACCATACCCATGTATAACTTTGCAGAAAGGGGAATATCACTGCCTGGAGTTTTGCGAAGAACTCCATATCCACCAGCTAGGGCTAAGCCCGCTACATGCAACAATTGGCCAAAAGTAATAATATAAATTTGCCACGCAGAAACCTTACTAGAAACACCAGTTTTCCAGCCTTCTAAAGCGTCATATAGTATATAAATAACGCCATCTGAGTAACTTAGCGTTTTTTCTATTTCCGCTTTAAAACAAATTAAATATGCAAGCCCCATAAATGCCACACTAATCCCCACAATTGATCCATGGTAATGCGCAGGAATCGTAACATTTACACCAGATATGATTGCCCCTATCAGCCCACCAGATAAGAACAGTAAAGTAGATGCCAAAAATGTGGCTGATACAAAAAGTGGCACATTTTTTGCCCTGTTTTTTAACAATTCAAATAATAGTACTAAAATAAAAAGCGTCGGTGCAACCCCTCCTGTGTAAATCATATGGAGAGTAAAAAATTCTTTAAATGAACCATCAGAAATATCATAATAAAAATGACCAATAAAAATAAAAAGTGCCATAATAAAATTAAGTGCCAGCAACATCTCGTAAATATTAGCATAAATTACCCTGCCACCTTTCCAAGCTTCGCTCAAAGCAAGCAAGGCCACCAACATCACTTGAGTATATACAAACTGCAACAAATGCCCGCCACTCCAAAAAAGCATTTCATAGTAGTAATCAATCTCAAGAGGGACAATGTTACTCAAATCATCAAGACTAAAATATGACAGTACAAAACAAACCCACACACCAATGAATAATAATGCCGAAGTACATTTAGTAATGGCCATAATCCTGTCGCCATATGACTTACCTGGATCAGTTGAAAAATTAGAGCGCATAAAGCTCACACAGACTGTTTGTAAAGAGAAAATAAGAATTATCACACCAAAAAGACATAATCCTATTATAAAAATAAGATTCTCCAGCATTGGTACATAATTATTCATTACTGGCTCTGATCCTGGGAACAAAGGACTAAGCGCCATAAGAAACATTCCACCAAGTCCTACTTTAGCATACAACGATTCAAACCCAGATTTAACTTTTGATACACTCCAAATAATGCTGGTAATCGCAAGCAGCCACACTAGCACCGATAAATTTACATGAATCACTAAGGCCGTTCTAAATATTGCTGGATCAGAGAAAGTTTGTGCTATACCTGGCGTTCTTAATAATACTAAAATTACTGAATATAATCCAGCAATTGCCAGCGCCGCCACGCCATTTTTCAGCCAACTAATGGAGGTTGGTACGATCATACAATACCCTTAACTTTAAAACTTTTTCTATGATGCACAGAGCGCCCATGCTTTATTATTGCTTCCTTATGCTCTTTTGTTCCATAGCCTGCATTTTGATGCCACTTATACTCCGGAAATTTGTTTGACAAATCATTCATTAGCCTATCTCTTGTAACCTTAGCAATAATTGATGCCGCAGCTATTGAAATTGATTTATCATCACCTTTTATTATGCTCAAAAACCTTTGATCACCAAATTTCATATTGCCATCAACTAGTACGATATCAGCTTTCACCTTAAGAGCACAAACTGCTAGGCGGCAGGCTTTTATCGTTGCTTGCAATATATTTATCTCATCAATTTCGTCAGAGCCGACAATTCCCACAGACCAGACGTAATGAGATGTTATATAGTGATAAATATCCTCTCTTTTCTTTTTGGAAAGCTTCTTGGAATCTCTGATACCTTTGATGATATTATTTTGATCTACTATAACAGCTGCTGCCACCACTGGACCAGCAAGTGGCCCTCTGCCGGCTTCATCAACACCTGCAATAATTTTACCAAAAAATCTCTGCTCAATTTCTAAGTCGGTCATGAGCTATATTATATCATTACCAGGTTAATTGTACATATAGACTTCCTGCATAAGTCTATTTTAATTCTAGTAATTGGATCTCTTCATTTGTACACATGCGAGTACTGCACTGACAGCCGTCTCAGTTCTAAGCACTGTATTACCTAAACTTATAGAGCATACACGATCATACGATTTAACCAGATTAGTTTCTTTTTCAGAAAAACCGCCTTCAGGACCAATTAAAACAGCCACCGCAGGCTTTATCTTTTTAATATCAAAAATATTACCCTTGCTTTCTGATTCGCAAGCAAAGATTATCTGTTCAATTTGAGGTAATTTACAAAATTCAATAAGCTGCATTTCTTGCAAATATTCTGCCGGCTTAAACCTCTCACTCTGCTCTGTGGCTTGTATAATACATTTTTCAATCTTTTCCCTATTCATTTTCTTATATTGCGTTCTCTCGGACAAAAGTGGAATAATTTTGGTAACACCTAGCTGTATCGCCGACTTTATTGCTTCAATCATACGATCGGGTTTTATAAGGCAAAGCCCCAGTATTAGCTCTTTCTCCATTAACACCTCTCTTGTTTTAGACTCAACGCAAACACTCACATAAGACTTGCCAACTAGCTCTTCTACCCTGACAATAAATTCCCCATCAACGTCATTAAACAACCTAAAAACATCTGCTTTTCTGAGACGCATCACTGAACTTAGGTAATGAAAATCTTCCTTTTCTATTTTTAAAGTTTGATTTTTATAAATTGACTGATTAGTATAAAGCCTAATTATATGAGAAAACTTCATTAGCTACATGAAAGAAAATAATCTGAATAATACACCTACAACAGAAAAAAATTCAAGTAAAAACATGCCCGAAGAATTTGGTGGCCCGAAAGGACTAGAACCAACTAGGTATGGCGATTGGGAAAAGGGAGGAAGAGTTTCTGATTTTTAATACACATAATACTTTTTGCCTAAGCTAAAATAGTTAGAGATTTTTAACAACAAAATCACCTCCAGATATTAAGTTAGGCAAAGATATAACTGCAGAATTAGAGGAATTAATAAGAATTGACTAAGATAAAACCACCTTTGATCATCATCTACACAGTCCTAGTCTTGGCACTTGCAGCCACGATAGAATGGAATAAGCCTGGAACCTTCTTTGTTGTAAGTACCTTTGGTCTTGCTGGCTTAATAGTGATAATTGCAATAAAACTACATTTTGGGAAAATTGATTTAACATCAGAGCAAAGCGCACATTCACAAAAACTACAATCATTGGGTGAGCTTTCGAGCGCTATTGCTCATGATTTTAATAATCTTTTAACAGTAATTATTGGTAATAGCGATTTACTACTGAACCGCCATCCACATAGCGATAGCTCGTTTAAAGAAGCTTATCAAATAAAATCAAATGCCCTCAGAGGGGCAAAGCTTGTAAAGCAACTTCTTTCTTTTGCCAGAAAGTCTTCTATTCAACCAATAAATATTAATATTGCTGAGCTATTTACCGAGCTCAACCCTCTGTTTTCACAGCTACTCAGCGAGAAATATAAAATTGTGGTCACCAATATTGATAAAGATGCAATGATATACGCC
>JAIOYD010000003.1 GCA_021741285.1 Rickettsiaceae bacterium
ATATTTTTGTTGCCGATTGTTGGCTATTCCCTTCCTCTATGAATTTTATTACCCTCTTCCTTAAATCTATACTATATGCTTGCATTTTTTGCTTTATACTATCACATATTCTACGCTATCTCAAGTTGATTTACTATATGTACCTTATTATTTGTATAGATTCTCTTCTATGGTTGACCTATGGTCTTATTTTATCTTTAAACCCATTAATTATCCAAAGTACAATAACCTTTTCCTGCTCTTCTTTTATGGTAATAATGAAGTTGTTATGGAAGTAAAGATTTTATAAGTAGAAATAACTACATGCATAATTTGCTGTAGATAAGAACATTAGTTTCTATTAAGTTTAAATCTTTTTCGCTACAGAATAGGCACTGGCACAATCAAATTACTTTGCCCTTAAGATGATAAGAATGCGTTTACGTTGTCAGTAGAAAGAGACTATACAATCTAGACCAGAAATGATACAATGCAGCGACGTTTAATCTTTGCACTCAGATGATGAATTACACTCAAGATCAAAAGCAACGAGAACTCCAGTTGATAGAACAAGAACATCGAGATCTTAATGACATCATAGACGACCCAAATTCCATAACTAAATTCTCTAAATTCACTATACAAAAACTTAAAAAAAGAAAACTCTTTCTAAAGGATAAAATTAAGCTACTACAATCTATGCTATACCCTGACATAATCGCTTAATTTGTAGTAAAAAATAACGTTTAATTTTTCTTTTCTGTTAGTAAAGGCGTGCCAAGAGTATGGTCTGTATTTTGAATTTCTGGTACTTTAACCTTTTCTTTCACCTCTAACCCCTTAACGTTTTCAAGGGTAACCTGGTTTAATACAACACCCTCTACAAATGATCTAGAAAAATCTAAATTAGCTAACTTAGTAGAACTCAAATTTGTTTTATTAAGTTTTGTTCCGAAAAAGTTTGTACCTTGAATATTTGAACCACTAAGGTCAGTATTCGTTAAATCAGCATCACTCAAGTCCACATCAATAAATAAACAACTTTTGAACTTAGCGTCCGTAAGTTTGGCTCCTTTTAGGATGGTATTTTTAAAAATAATTTGCACCGTGTTAATACCCGACAAATCAAGAAAAGCCATGTTCATATTTGAAAGATCTTTGTTCTCCATCAATTCATTGATATTTGTAATTGATTGGGAACTACTTATTCTCTCGAAACCTTTGTTATTAAACATTATATTACGGGTAAACAGAGAATTGATAACTACCATTGCCACATTATTAATTCCTCTCAGTTGAGAATTATACACTGGTGAGTTGTCGAAAGTCACCGATTGGAGATCACAATTTATCATGGGAATCTGCTCCATCTTGGAGTTAGAAAAAATTGTTCTGTGAATCTTAGCATTTTTAAAAATTGTTCTAGCTAAATTAATTTTACTAAAGGAGCTATCCTCTAAATTATAATTATCAAAATAAATATCACGTAAATTCACGTTTGTTAGACTAAATTTACTTGCTCCTTCATTACTAAAGATAGAATTCTTAAAAACTGAATTCGACATTTTAAAATCTTTTATTGACACCTTATTAAAATGAACATTTGTTCCCTGCACATTGTCAAAATATATTTTTGACATCTTGGCACTAGTAAATTTCACTTCATCAATAACACATCCCAGCATTTTTACTTCAGAAAAAGAAGTATTAGCCATAGACATACTTTTAAATAACGAGTTATTAAATGTTATATTCTCTAAAGTAGCATTTTTCATCGAAGCATTTTCAAATATAGCTGAATCGAACTTAGTCTCTTCTGTGAATTTCGCTTCATCCACAATACTTTGACTAAAATCTGTATTAATAAAACTAGCCCCTTTAGAAAGGATTCCACTTAAATCAGATGATTCAAAACTACATTCTTTAACTAACACTTGTGAAAGTATAGCTCCTCTAATATCAACACCAAAAAACGCTGATTTATTAATTTTGGAACCAGTAAGATTTATATTTACTAAATTTGCTTTTTGTAAATTTACATTATTCATCTGTACTTCTTTCATTACAGCCTTCATCAAGTTCGCTTCATCAAATCTTGCATTAGAAATTTTAGCACCAGTAAAGTCAGCTTCCTCAAAATTGGCTCCCGACAGATTCACATCATCAAACACAGCACCATTAAAGATAGATGCTTGAAAATCTACTCCTGGAGCGTTGAATTTTTTGAACTTAACATTAGAAAAATCGCTTTCTTGGATAGTAGCACCTATCAATATACTGCCATCAAAATTAGCTCCCGAAAAATCGACTCTCGCAAGCTCTGCCCCCGAAAGATCGACTTCCGACATATCGGTACCAGAAAGATTAGCCCCCGTTAATTTGAGGCCGCGCAGATTTTTCCCATACCTTCCTTTAAGATCTACCGATTGACGGTCAGCTACTTGTTTAGTTATATATTCTTTGATCTCGATACTCTTCTTTTCACTAAGTACACCACTACTAACTTCTTTTGTATCGCTACAACCAAGTACAAAGAGCATCGCAATAAAAGTCCATTTTCTCATCTAATTATTATCCTTACTAATTCGTTAGTTCTACCAATACATCTAAATCTTCACCAGTTTCATTGTCAATTCCGTTAAGTTTTCCATTGGCAGCATGAATATTAAGAGTTTTCAATTTTCTGTGTAATGCCGATCTCTCCATACCTACAAAAGTTGATGTCTTAGAGATGTTACTATTAAACCTGTTCATCTGAGCAGTTAAATACTGTCTTTCAAATACCTCTCTAGCCTCACGAAGGGGCATCGACATCATATCAAGATTTGTATCGGGTTTTGAAATATTAACACTATTATTAATAACTTCTTGTGGTAACATGTCCGACCTAATTTTATCAGACGATAATGAGCTAGGTGGGTTCATAATTAAAGTCCACTCAATGACATTCCGAAGCTGCCTTACATTTCCTGGCCAGTTATAAGCCTGAAGCGCAGCAACGGATTCGTCAGAAAATTCTCTCTCTTTTAGCCCAGAAAATTTTGAAAGCTGTTTAACAAAATACTTAACTAGTAATGGAATATCTTCTTTTCTTTCAGCTAACATTGGCACATATAAAGGAACAACATTTAATCTGTAATATAAATCTTGCCTAAATCTCCCATGAGTAATCTCCACTTGCAAATCTTTTGTAGTTGAAGTTACTATCCTAACATCAAGCTTTGTAGATTTTGTTCCCTTAATAAGAGTTTGATCTCTTAAGAATTTCAACAATTTATTCTGAGCATTTAAAGGCAAATCTCCAACATCATCAATGTACAAAGTACCATTATTTGCTGCCTCAAGCACACTGATTCGCTTATCGAACAAACTAGTTGACTCTTGCCTTTCAAACTCCCCAAATAACTCTTGCTGAATTTTAGTAGCATTCATCGCAATCGGACTGAATACTATAAATGGCCCATTGGCTCTTTTAGACCTTTTATGTATTAATCTTGCAGCAAGTTCTTTACCACTTCCAACCGCACCATTTATCATAACCCTTCCAGAGGTTGGAGCAACTTTCTCTATTTCAGATCTCAATTTCGTGGTATTAGTAGCTGAGCCAACAAATTCTGTTTTATCTATTACTTTTGATTTCAGATCTATATTTTCTCTCTTTAACTTAGCTGATTCACAAGCTCTTTTTAGAATGATCATAAGCTTGTCATGAGTAAACGGTTTTTCTAAATAATCATATGCACCCATTTTTATAGCACTTACTGCTGTTTCAATTGTGCCATGTCCACTAATTACTATAACTGGCATAAGAGGATACTGCTTTTTTACCATTTCTAGGATCCCTAGGCCATCCAAATCGCTGTCTTGTAGCCAAATATCAAGAATTATTGCATTAGGAAGCTTTTCTGATATAGCCTTAAAAGCTTGGGCACTATTTGCAGCTGACCTGCTCAAAAACCCATCGTCTTTTAAGATATCTGATATTAAATCTCTAATATCTGCTTCATCGTCAATAATCAGAATGTCTAGTGCCATAATTTTAACTCTCTTTAAAGACTTAATAATAAAATCAAGCAATACCTAAGCTACTTAAACTCGAATATTCTATTCCACTTTATAAATAAACTTTGAATCTTAAGATAGCAACTCATACAGCTTAAACCCTAGGGCAAGCCACCAAGAACTTAGAATTCATTCATACAATTTATAAGAGGAAATATTACAAAAACTTACCTATTCGAACGAAATAGCAAATGAATAACCCTTTCCTTTCCATCATAACCAATTCAAACTAACTATCTCCGCTAGTAAATTCATGATTATGAATCGCTTAACTTGAAGTTATAGCTTTGCAAATTATAAAGCAACAATTTTATAGTAAATATACAACATATAGCCATTTTTTTTACAAAAACCTTAATGGTTAAGTAAAGTTAGTTATCATTTTAACTTATTCTTTAAACTTATAGCACTCATCGTTAATTCAACCCTTGCTCCGTTATTTTTATTATTAGACAAGCTTACCGTTCCAAAGTGATCTAAAGCTATCCTATCCACAATAGAAAGTCCTAAGCCAGTGCCATTAGACTTTGTTGTAACATAAGCCTCTTTGGCTGATTTTAACATTTTCTTGCTAAATCCAGGCCCATTATCTTCTACACAAATCTTTACAAATTCATCATCTACAGATAATGTAACTTTTATTTCTTTCTTTACCGCTGTCTTATCAAAAGATTCTTCAGAGTTCAGCATCAAATTTACCATGACCCTATTTATTTGAGAAACGTCGCAAATAAATTCATGCATTTTAACATTCGAAAAGAAGGTGTAGTTTATAGTATTATTTATTAATTTTCTGGATTCTACCAAATCATTAATTAAAGAGATGATTTCGCATTTAGCAAAATTAGGAGAAGGTAGTCTAGCGAAATCTACAAATTCGGATACTATCTGCCCTATATCATTTGAATGCCTGAGTATGTTATTTGCGTACTTTTCAAAAGAGTCTTTATCTCCGACTTCATCCTTAAATTTTTTAAGTAACCTTTCGGCAGATAATTGAATTGGCGTAAGTGGGTTCTTTATCTCATGAGCCACTCTCCTGGCAACATCAGACCAAGCCAAGGATCTTTGCGCAATTAACAAATCTTTTTGTTGGTGATCAATTTGGGTTACCATTCTATTAAAAGCCGAAGAAAGAACCTTTACCTCATCTTTTTTTAGACCTTCTAGTGGAACCTGCACAGAAAAATCACCGTTTTTAACTTTTTCTGCAGCAATTACTAGCTCCCTAATTGGCCTTACAATACGTTCTGCAAACCTTCTTCCCCAAATAATTGAAGCTAGTAATAACACTACACTAAGCAAAATAAACACCATGGAGAATTTGATCTGCATAGCAACTATCTGGTCCTTTAGCTTCTCGTACTCTGATACAGCCCCTTTAGTCTTATCAATATGATCAATAATTTTTGTATCTACTAACCTTCCAATTAACAAATAAGTATCATCATAATCCTTAATCTTAATTAAAATACGTATCTTAGATGGATCAAAATCTACCCGAACCACCTCACCTTTGTTAGCTCTATCAATCAAATGAACTGGAATAGTCATAAACGCTAGCGAAAAGCTAAGAGAAGTTTGAGCTAAAATCGTATTAGAATTTCTTTGAAAAACTATTGCTTCGTCAAGAGATCTAAGTTCTGCTTGAGCATTAATGACTTTCAAAAACAATTCTGGACTATGAATCAAATCATAGTACATAGATGTCAAATCATCCGAAACTGAGATAGCCGTTTCCTTTAATTGTAATACATGTTCGTCAATATAAGATTCTCCCACACTTACTGACTGATCAAGAACTTTTGATATTTTCTTATCAAACCAAGCTTCTATACCGAAATTAAAAAAATATGTCGAAAATACTGCAACAATAACAGTTGGTAGAGCTGAACCAATACTAAATGCAACGACAATTCTCTTACGCAGCTTTGAAACTCTACGCTCTCCGTCTTTTATAAAAGTAAAGTTGCTACTAATTATTAAAACACTCAGAACTAATATCGCAACCAATATAGCAAGCAATAGACTAAGTATTAAAACTGGATCTGAGTCTTTTTGAAAAGATATCCCAATGGATACTATGCTAGATATTATAGTAATAATACAAACCACAGCTACTATATAGAGCAATAGATTTTTGAATCTATTATTAGCAAAATTATTCCAAGCTTTTTTTAGCATATCTACATATTTAATTGGATGTATAAAATAGTCCATGGCCTACAAGCAGTAGAGAGTTATCAGAAAATCATCATGGACTTAGCTCCATGTGACATAGATAACAGCTAATTTTCTGAAATAGCCAATTCTTTAATTTTCTTACGTAAAGTATTCCTATTAATCCCTAAAATTTTTGAAGCTTTTACTTGTACACCACCAACGTGTTGCAGGGTTTTTTTAATTAAGCTTCTTTCAACTTCATTTATCACCCTTTCATACAACCCAGATTCCGGACTATCACCTGCATGCATTCTAAAAAATTTATCCAGACTTGCCTCAACGGAGTTAGAAAGCGATTCACACTCTTTTTTCATTTTTCTATATATTTTGGGTTAAATTAATAGTGCGTAAAATTCTTTTACCTTATTTTTGACATTATCAACATCGCTTAGTTGGTTAATAGTAGCACGAAATTCTCCTGAATTAGGCAAACCACTGCTATACCACCCAAGATGCTTTCTAGCTATTTTTATCCCTATGTCTTCTCCATAATGCTCTATTATTTCATCATAATGATCTAGCACAACATTTAACTGTATTTTCAAACTTGGATCTAGTAATTTTTCTCCGCTCTTAAGAAAATGTGCAATCTGAGAAATTAGCCAAGGTTTGCCGTAAGCTCCCCTTCCTACCATAATACCATCAGCTTCCGACATTTCTAGTGCACGTATCGCAGTATCAATACATACAATATCCCCATTAGCAATTACAGGAATCTTTACCGCCTTTTTGACTTGCGAAATAAAGGCCCAATCGGCACGTCCTTTATAAAATTGGCATCTTGTTCTACCATGCACGGTAATCATCTTAATACCAGCATCTTCAGCAATTTTTGCAAGTGTGGGCGCATTTTTTGTGTCATCATCCCAACCCATTCTCATCTTCAGTGTAACAGGGATTTTTACCGCCCTAACTGTTTCTTGTATTATTTGAGCAGCAAGTTTTTCATCTCTCATCAAAGCCGATCCAGAAAATCCACCTACAACTTTTTTTGCTGGGCACCCAAAATTTAAGTCAATGATCTTCGCACCCATATCTTCATTCATTTTTGCAGATTCAGCTATTACGTCAGGCTCACATCCAGCTAGCTGTACACAAGCTTTCGTTGCATCATTATTATCTTGATCAATTGCACATTTTTTCATTGATTGATGGGACCGAACAATCATAGCTCTACTAGCAATCATTTCTGATACCACAAGACCAGCTCCAAATTTCTTTACTAATTTTCGGTATGGCAAATCTGTTACTCCTGACATGGGAGCCAGAATTACTGGACTAGAAAGCTCAATATTGTCAATTTTTATCTGCATATTATGCTAAGGTAACTCTTAAAACTTGGAAACTATATCACAATTATTAACAAAAATCACCACACTTCTCTGATCGCAAGCTTTATATCCGAGTATGAGATTATGATTGGTAACACTAACCCTTGTGGCTTTTTAGGGCCATAGATCTTATAGAAAGGTATTCCATAAGATCCATTGGCAACTATATAATCATATATTTCTTGATTATGCGAACTAAAATCCCCTTTGATGGCGTGTACTGCGTACTCTTGAAATAACTTCATCGTCTTATCTCTATTTAATACCATTAAATTATTATATTTGCATGATACACACCAATCTGCAGTAATATTAACAAAAATTATTTTTCCTTGATCAACATAAGTTTTGATTTTATCTCATTCAAATTTATGCCAAGTATTATCAATTTGCATTTGAGTGCTTAAATCCTCATTACTTGCTCCGATCGGGAGTATAAGACTCGCTAAGATGATTCCTAATACCATAGACCACTTAATGCCACGGTTTTTCATAATCCCACTGACACTCTCTAATGAAAACTTTAGTAGCAGAAGTAGTAAAAATACTCCTATAGTAGCCCTCTCACCTATTTGACCATAGAGAACGAATAGGAGCCAAAAAACTGTCCCCGCCATAAATAATACTAATATCTTCTTTAACACAAGAATCCATGCCCCAGGTTTAGGTATGATTTTTAATATGGAAGGATAAAAAATCATAATAATATAAGGCGAACTAAAACCAAGAGCCACAAAGGAAAAATTTAAAAATATTTGAAAATTATTTGCAGCGAATGCTAAAGAAACAGCTGTGCCCAAAAATGGAGCATTACACGGCGTTGATAAAATTGCTGCTAGCACCCCGCTAAAATAATGCTCAAGGTATTGATTGCTTAGCTTACTAATATTTAATTTATTCATCAAATTATCGGACAAAGATAAATCAATTCGCTCTGAAGCACCGCTAATAAAAATAGTTATTATGATGCTTAAGATTATAATAAATTCTGGTTCCTGAAAATTGGCCCCAAGACCAAATTGACTGCCAGTATGCTTCAAACTTATTACTATTACAGTTAAAATCCAGAAACTAGAAAATATTCCAGCAATAGTCAATAAGCATGCGATTTTTTTGTCAATACTATCATTTCTCAAAAATGAAAACATTTTAAGTGACAGGACGGGTAATACACACGGCATAAAATTTAAAACAAATCCGCCTAATATTGACAATCATAATAAGCACAAAATATTTTTCAAATCCAAACCCCTTCTCTATTGCGTCAATCTTAGTGATAATGGTTTGCTTGACGGGAATACACATATCACTGCAAATGGCGTATTCTAAGTCCGCCTCTATGTTTACGGGTTTTGTACTATCTTTTGCCTGAACCTTAATCTGGATCCTTACCACCCCATCAAAATAATTTATTACTCCTATTCCTTCGACATGTTTTTGCTGAGAATCTGGCCAAATTATCTTATAATCTTTAAGATTAGAAGAATTATTCAATGTAATTTTTATCGGTAAGCCCAATTTTGACACTTCGCCATTTGCATATATACTACATCCTTTTAGCATCTTCATTTCTAAAAATACTTCACCTAAATCACCTGTTCTGAGGATAAAATGTTGGCTAGATGCATAGGCCTCTGATAATATTGAGCTTATAAGAATAAAAAAAATATATACTTGTCTTATAGTCATAACCTATGATCTTGAAATACTAAACTGCTATGACTATATAGAATAGTAGTGATTAAAGTAAATGTTTTGATGATGGACCAAAATTTTTCAGATTTAACTGGCAAAATTCTCATAGCAAGCCCCTTCGCTATGGAAGGAAACGTATTTCATAAATCATTGATCTATGTTATCAAACATGCAAACGAAGGTTCTATAGGGCTTATTTTTAATCGCCCGGTTAGAAGCGCTCTTGCAAATAGTTTATTTAACAAACTAGAGACTGATTTAAATTTTGATAACCTTGAGCTTAATATTCATATTGGTGGTCCAGTTGAAGTGGAACGTGGCTTTTTCTTACACTCCAGCGATTATAATGAAAATTTATTATTTCACCCAAACCAAGAAGAATTAGCTGTTAGCTCGAATGTAAAAATATTGCAAGATATAGCCGCTGGTAAAGGACCAGAAAAGAGCATCTTCATCGTGGGCTATACAGGATGGGCAGCAGGGCAATTAGAGTTTGAATTAGAGAACAATCTCTGGATAATAACTGCTCCCGATAAGGAGCTAATATTCTCTCTGAACGATTCAAACAAATGGACAAAGGCTTTAAATATAGTTGGTATCTCAAGCAACTATTTTATGCCGTTTGCGGCAACTTCTTAAAAAAAATTTCCTTCAATTGCTAAAACTACAAACTCTAGTTACTACTCATGAAAATACTTGATACCTAGCAAAAATGGGGTTATATCTTAAAGGCATTGGAGAGTTAATATATATCCTTCATTAATTAAAAAAGACATTAGGAGAAATTATGAAAAAAATTCTGTTGCTTATAGCAGTATTATTTTTATCTATAGGGTGCAGCAGCAAAACAAAAAAAACGCTTGGATTGACTGAAACGATCCCAGACGAATATCAAGTGCAGCGTAACAAGTCGTTGGAGGTGCCGCCTCATTACCGAGCTTCGAAGCCTGAAAAAGCTAAGAATATAGAGGCGAAAAAAAAGAAACTTTCAAAAAGCGAAGAGGCTTTACTGAAAGAAATGGAGTAAAAATCTGAAATAATAAATAACCGTAAGGGCGAGAATCGTTCAGACCCATGCACGTCAAGGAGTGATTTTGAACTTTAAAGAATCTTAATTATGAATAAAATGCTTGCATGGGCAATGGTATTTCTAACTATCAGTGGCATTGTTTATGTAGTGTCAGATACACTAGCACCATTTTTGATATCTTTCATTTTTGCTTATCTTTTGCAGCCAGCAATAGATACAAATTGTAAAAAATTTTCGTTGCCAAGAGGCATAGTAACGTTTGGTGTTTTTAGTTTATTTTTAAGTGGATTCGTTACAATTATAGTGTTAATTGCGCCGATAATTTATCAGCAGATTTCTACCTTTATCAGCAAAATCCCTATATACAAAACTAATTTTGATAGCGCAATATCCGCCTGGTCTACAAAATTTTATGATATTGACCCAGATCTGGCCAACAAGATTTCTGACTCGGCGCAAAATGTTGTTAATGGTACTCTGACCTTATTTGCTTCGTTTGCTAACCACCTCTGGCAATACACTGTTGCTACGCTAAATTTCTTTACGGTTGTCGCTTTAATACCTATTATTCTGTATTATTTTTTAAGAGACTGGCCTCACATAGTTAAAACCGTTGACTCTATTTTCCCAATGAAAAGCAAAAAGAAAGTTAGAGAAATTTTTAATTCCATAAATGAGCTGCTATCCGCTTATATTAGAGGTCAACTCAACATTTGTATGCTACTTACCATTTACTACGTGACTGGCTTAAGTATTATTGGTCTTGATCTAGCCCTGCTTCTTGGAATTTTTTCTGGTTTTTTAATTATTATTCCTTTTATTGGCGTCGTATTATCTTTTTTGATGGTGACAATTAGCTGCTATTTTTCTTTTGGAGCGGGCACAGAACTTATTTATGTACTTATTTTATTTGCAATAGGCTATACAGTAGAAAGCTATATATTGACTCCCAAAATTATTGGGGACCGCATTGGATTACATCCAGTATGGATTATCTTTTCCGTCTTTGCTACAGCTAATTTATTTGGATTTGTAGGAGTCTTATTTGCTATCCCCATAGCTGGAATAGCAAAAGTTTGCTTATTAAATATAATTGACTACTATAAGTCTAGTAGCATGTATAAAAGCTAATCTCAACTTAAATGACCATGTAATAGATGCAACAAATTACTTTCTCTTTCGACAGTAGCGATCACCACGTGCCGAGTGAATTTATTGAATCATCATCAAATCATTTGTCTCTTAAGACGCTAATTACTTGTCCACCTGAAGCGTGGGGAGTAGCCCCTTATGCAAAAACACTTATTTTGAGGGGACCAAAGTCTTCTGGGAAGAGTTATTTAGCTAAAAAATGGTCATTAAGCTCTGGGGCATTATTTCTTAAAAAAGCTCATCAGCTAACAGAAAGTCTGTTGTCTCACCACACGGCTTTTGTAATAGATGGATTTGATAGCAGTTGGAACGAAGAGAAAGTCCTTCACCAATTCAACTCAATTCATGAAAGTAACAAGTATTTACTGATTACTACTACTCAACTACCAAAGTTGACTTTAGCAGACTTAGCGTCAAGGATTAATGCAACAAATATTGTGGACATTGATTTTCCAGATGATAATCTGATTTCTATGTTGATATTCAAGCTCTTTTCTAATTTTTCAGTAGTTGTAGACAAAGAAGTGATCAATTATTTAGTAAACATATTACCACGTGAATTTCCTGAAATAATTATCGCTGTACAAAAAATCAATGACTACGCGATAGAGCATAAGCGTAAGATTACAGTACCACTCGTTAAGCTAGCTCTAAACACATAGCAATCCCCATACCTCCACCAATACAAAGGGTAGCAAGCGCTCTTTTAGCAGCAGATCTTCTCATTTCATGCAGTAATGTCACCAAAATTCGTGCTCCACTTGCACCAATAGGATGGCCGATAGCGATAGCTCCACCATTAATATTCACCTTGTTAATATCCCATTTCATTTCTTGATTAACATATTCAGCCTGAGCAGCAAAAGCTTCATTAGCTTCAATCAAATCAAGGTTTTCTACCTTCCAACCGGCTTTTGCAAGAGCAAGTTTGGAGGCAGGCACAGGACCAGTTCCCATAATAGAAGGGTCGACCCCACAACTAGCATAAGACACTATTTTCGCTATAGGTATTAATTTATGTTTTTTTACTGCGTCTTCTGAAGCAACAAGAACACAAGCCGCACCGTCATTAATGGTCGATGAGTTACCAGCTGTAACAGTTCCATCAGCTTTAAATGCTGGTTTTAGCTTAGCAAGGCCTTCCATATTTGAATTTGCTCTAATCCCTTCATCTTGATCAAATATAAAATTTTCTTTCTTTATTTTGGATTTTGATAGGAACAATCTCATCTTTAAACTTTCCACTTTGTTGGGCTTTAGACGCTTTTAGTTGAGAGTTGAGAGCAAGTTGATCTTGAGCCTCACGACTAATATTAAATTTTGCAGATATATTCTCGGCAGTAATACCCATCATTTGACCAGAGAATGTATCTGTTAGTCCATCATACATCATAAAATCAGTAAGCTTTATCTCACCAAATTTAGTCCCCCCACGTATATAACCTCCGTGCATACCTAGGGACATATTTTCCTACCCCCCAGCAATGATTAAATCACTTTGACCTGCTCTGATTGCGGTTGCTGCCAATGCTACAGCCTTTAAACCAGAGCCGCAAACTTTATTAATAGTAGTTGCAGGCACCTCTATTGGCATGCCAGCATGAATCAATGACTGGCGAGCAGGGTTTTGTCCCGAGCCACCGGCAATTACCTGACCTAATATAATCTCATCAAATAACTTTGGATCAAGCTCACTTTCTGCTAATATTGCTTTTATGACCTCTGCACCTATCAATGGGGCAGACATTTCTGAAAGACTTCCCAAAAAAACTCCCAACAGCCGTTCTTTTACCATGGGTTATATAGACTTCTTTCATAAATTTTCTCTATTAAATATTTATATATTACTAAAAACACCATCGTACTAAAGTTAGTTTTGTAAAACTTCATTTCGTGGTCCTACCTCTCCTTCCTTTAGTTCTAAAGCCGTTTTTAGCCAATTATTATATTGCTGCTGAAATTTAGAACTAGGAGATATTAGATAAGCAGCATGCCCTCCTTCTACTTCTATAAGGGTAGCGTTTTTTATCATTTTTTGCAACGGAACTATCGAACTATAAGGCACTATTTGATCTTTCTTAGCGTAAATAATACAAGTTGCGACATTAATTTGCTCCAGATTTACAATCGACCCATTTACTTTCCATTCTTTATTGAGGGTTATATTTTTCAAACAAAATTCTTCTATGATTTGCACATAAAGTGATTTTGGGATTGAAATACCAGATTGTAGCCAGTCTTCAACTTGTAAAAATAACTCCCGCGAACCAGGAGGTAAAGTGAAATATTTATCAATTTTTTCTTTGTATTGTGAAGGAAACATTAAAAAGAACATTATCTGAACATATATTTTCGGTATTAGCTCTCTCTCTTTTATAACATTCTCAAAACCAAAATTCTCAAGAATTAATGTAAGATTACCAAAGTGAGCGAAGTCCCACGGAGTAGTCAGTAATGATAAACTACTAATGCCATGTTTCCTACCATGAACAGCTGCAATACATATATTTCCTCCTATGCAATGGCCGATTAGATTAATTTTTTCCTTATTATTTTTGCCAATAAAATTTATTATTTCTTGCAGCTCGCAAACTAAGTCTTCAAGCTTTACTTGGCTATTAGTCTCCTTCCAATTTACAAGATATACTTCACCCTGTTGACGTAAATTTTGTACTAAATTATTCTCTCCTGATAAAAATAGTATTTCGGGAGAATTAAAAATTGATGGAACAATTAGGAATATATTATTGTTCGAAGCCAGGGCTTCATATCTCATCAGTTTTACTATCTCAGAATCGTAATCTACTGCTAATGATAAAGCAGAATATCTTGGCTGACTTTTGGATTTTGTAAATTGATCATATTCCATTTTGTATTGATCGTATTTATCGGAGTGAAAACCTAACATAATAAAATGACCAATTAAATAATTTCATTGTAAAACAGAGCTTGACTGTTTAAGTCTATAATGATACAGTACGCTGCAATATTTTCATCGTACTGCTAGTGTATTTGAATCTGCTATATATTATTAGTTATAGCTTATAGGCATGCAGACCTACGACCAGAAATGACTTTTTAAGTTTTTTTTTTGTCTATAGGTGTTTTGCAAACAATGTCTAATAACGAAACCAAACCTTTTAACAAGATCCGTAACATTTTTTGGCCAATTCACAAATCAGAACTGGCTAAGTTTGTCCCTATCTCATCTTTAATGTTCTGTGTTATATTTAACCAGAATGTTTTAAGAATTTTAAAAGACAGTATTTTAATTTCCGAAGTAAGTGCTGAAATTACTAGTTTTAGTAAGGTTTATGTCGTAACACCAATGGCAGCAATCTTTGTTATTGTCTATGCAAAACTAATAAACCACTTACCAATTCATAAAATATTTTACTATTTGGCAACAATATTCACGGGCTTTTATATTCTATTCGCTTTCGTGATATATCCGAATATTGATTTTTTTCATATGGATAGACAGCTTCTAACTCAACTGATGGATAGTCATCCTCATCTAAAATGGTATATAGCTACAGTTGGTAACTGGAGTTACATTCTTTTTTACTCTTTCTCTGAATTATGGCCAAATGTATTTTATATTTTAATGTTTTGGCAAATAGCTAATGAAATTACTAATACAAACGAAGCCAAACGCTTTTATACATTATTTTCGCTCTTCGGCAATTCATCACTGATCTTAGTCGGCTTTATGATGATGAACTTATCTTCAGACGATAGTGTTATTCACCACTTATTCACTGTATCAAATGACAAAATGATGTTAGTCCAAGTATCGGTTGCAATGGTTGCATTCGCTTCTGTCTTATCATGTTTGCTTGTTCGGTATATTTCAAGAAACTTCAGTAGCACATATTCCAACCTTCCAGTTGGTCGTATGGATAAATCAACCAGGCCAAAGATGGGAATCATTGAGAGCTTTAAGTACATAGCAAGATCCAAATATTTGTGGTTGATGCTTATATGCTCCGCTTCATTTGGACTTTCTATGAATTTAGTAGAAGCAGTGTGGAAAGCTAAAATAAAGGAATTGTACCCTACCGTTAATTCTTATGCTGAATTTAATAGCTTATATATACTCTGGACCGGCGTTGCTATTATGGTTATGACGATTATAGGAAACAATGTCATGCGCAAAAGCAGCTGGTTTGCAGCAGCAGTAATTTCACCTGTAATTATCCTAATTACCGGAACAATTTTCTTTATTTTAGTAGTTTTTGATAAACACATAATGAATTTTTTTGATGGCGCAATCCTAATGTCTCCATTAGCTTTAGCAGTATTTGTTGGCGCAGTTCAGAACATTTTATCCAAAGGATCAAAGTATTCCATTTTGGATACATCCAGCCAAATGCTGTATATTCCTCTCGATCAAGAGCTGCGTACTAAAGGCAAAGCTGCTGTAGACGTGATTAGCCCCAAAATCGGTAAATCTGCTAGCGGACTTGTTCAATCAATGATCTTCACAATATTACCTATGGCGACATATAACTCTATTTCCGCATCACTAATGGTAATTTTTATCATAGTCTGCGTATTATGGATTTATGCTATTAGAAAGGTCTATTTTGAATATCAAAAAATAGTATAGCCGTTTTGATCAAAATATCGTATAAATCTATAGTCTTAGACTAGACTTCTTCGGAAACTCGCTACCAGAGAGCGAATGCAAGGAGCATACGGAGCGAAAAACCGGAATGTACATAAAGTAAGCGACAAAGCAGGCGCCTTTGGAAGTAGAGTTTCTTCAGGAAGTCTCTGACAAGTATGGAAAACCATAAAGAGTAATAAAATATGTTTATTGATAAAATTGCTGCAAAAACAAAGGATGGAGATTTTAATGTTATCATTGAAATCCCAATGAATGATAACCCAGTTAAATATGAATTTGATAAAGATGTAGGAGCTATAGTCGTTGATCGATTTATGCAAGTGTCTATGTCTTATCCGTGCAATTATGGATTCATCCCTCATACTCTCTCAGATGATGGCGATCCTGCAGACGTACTTGTGATTACTCATCACCCAGTTGTACCGGGATCTATAATCAAGGTTCGTCCCGTCGGTGTATTAATGATGGAAGATGAATCTGGTATGGATGAGAAGATTTTGGCGGTTCCAATATCAAAATTGGATATAACGTTCGATTATATTAAAGATATTGGCGATGTTTCTGATATGCTAAAAAAAAGAATAACTCATTTTTTTGAACACTACAAAGAGCTTGAAAAAGGAAAATGGGTAAAAGTAGTTGGCTGGGAAAACGCTAAAAAAGCAAATCAAATTATTGATGAAGCGCTTGAAAGGGCTGACTTATAGTTATTTTAAGTTAACGTATATTTACAAAAGCATGCTCTTAAGATCAGGAATTATCGTTGCATTTTTTACTCTTTTATCAAGGTTTTTTGGCCTTGCTAGAGAGTTCTTTATAGCCGCTACTTTTGGCACATCAGCACTAGCTGACTGCGTTAACGTTGCGTTTAAATTTCCCAATTTATTTAGAAGAATATTTGGCGAAGGGGCATTATCAGCGGTCTTTATCCCTATGTTTAGTGAAAAACTTGTTACCTCACGAGACGAAGCCAAGATCTTCAGCGGCAAAATCTTTACGCTATTGATGATTACTCTCATCATATTGACAATAATTGTCGAAATTTTGATGTCATACATCGTCTTGCTAATTGCTCCTGGTTTTTATCTTGAGCACGAAAAATTTGAGCTGGCAGTAATATTATGTCGTATTACCACTCCTTATTTAATATTCGTATCCATCACCGCTTTATTTGGAGGCATGCTTAATTCTGTAAAGAAATTTGCCGCCTTCGCATTTGTGCCCATAATTATGAATATCAGTGTGATTGTAGTTACCTATTATCTTCAAGAAAAATATACAGCTCACTATGGTATTGCTTATTCACTAATCGTTGCTGGTCTATTACAAGTGGGATTCATGGTATTTTGTTTATACAAATCGGACTTGAATTTTCCTATAATTTTTGCTCTAAAAGAAAAATCAGTAATTCAATTGGTCAAGAATATGGGACCTGCCACACTAGGTTCTGGATCACAGCAACTTAACCTTTTTATCTCTGGAGCAATCGCTAGCTTCTTGCCTGGAGCAGTCTCCATTTTATCCTATGCAGATCGTTTGTACCAATTACCTTTGGCTCTAATTGGCATAACTTTTGGCACGATTTTACTGCCAGAATTATCTCAAATATATAAGAAAAAAAACTATAACGAAGCTAACCATTTACAAAACAAAGCTATACAAATCGCTTTGTTACTTTCTATTCCTTCGATGATTGGTTTATTTACTTTATCAAAACCAATCATTCATCTTATTTATGAGCGTGGTAAATTTTTGCCCGAAGATACAATATACACCGCCAGAGCACTTGCAGCATTTTCCCTTGGACTACCCGCATTTGTCATAGCAAAAATTTTAACACCTATATATTACGCTAATTTGGATACAAAAACTCCATTTCGTATTACTCTTTACTCGCTTACCATTAATACAATTTTGAATATTGCATTAATGATTCCCTTTGGTTATCTTGGAATCGCTATAGGAGCTTCCATTGCTGCATGGGTTAACACTTGGCTTTTAAATAAACATGCAAAACACTATGGGAACTTTAGCGTAACATATGAAACAAAATTATTTGCTTTGAAGGTGTTCTTTAGTTCACTATGTATGCTGATATTTATTAGTTTCGTTATGCATTATTTTGGTGACCTATTCTATAGCCACAAATTTACCATAAAATCTGCAACGCTACTTGGAACTATCACCTTTGGAATAGCTATATTTTTAATAGTTTCATATTGTCTAAAAATTCATATAATACTTTTAAAAAAACATGACCAGAACATCTAACTATCAGGACATTTTAAAGATCATTGCTATAATATGCATGATTATTGATCATATTGGATTATTTTTTTTTCCAGAAACTTGGATCCTACGAACTGTAGGACGCTATGCATTTCCAGTATTTTGTTTCTTCGCTGGATTTAATTTTAGGAATAGATTAAGACCCAAAGTACTTATTTACGGTATAGGACTATATCTATTTACCGCGGCCGTAATATTTCAACAAATAGTTGAAGCGAATATTTTGATTTCTATTTTTATTGGCCACGTCTATTTGATCATTTTTCAATCCCGCCTAAATAATTTTTGGAATGCCTATACACACTTCCTCATCTTAGCTTGCCTCTGGCCACTAACTAGCCCCTTTTTGGAATATGGCACTCTTACAATCGCAATGATGGTTCTTGGTTATTCTGTAAAAAATAGCCTCATCTCACTTCCTATAGCTGCTTTTACAGCAGCATACACCTCGTTTTTATATACCATGATCATATATTTTAATGACTTCAAAATTCCTGAATTTATTGCAACAGCTATTGTAATTGGCTCAATATATTTTTCTCTTACATTTAAGGACTTTAGACAGGTAAATAATCTTTATCTTACTAAGATTAGCAATAATTTATTAGCCATATATTGTATTCATTTAGTAATCATTATGGCAGTTTGGAAATATTATGTATAGCAGCGATCAGAATCGTCTTGATGCCTAAATTAAAATGAACAAAGCCTAATTTTTGGCTTGACTAATAACTGCCTTGGGTATATCTTACGCTCTAGTATTTTAGATGAATGTTTTAAAATAGGTTTGAAAGGCTGTGTCTAAGAAAAAAAATAAGAATTTATTGGTAAAATTGGTTAGCACTGCAGGAACAGGTTATTTCCTTGTAAAAAAGCGTAATCCAAAAACTTTGACAGAAAAATTGTCGTTTAAAAAATACGACCCAAGAGTGCGTAAGCATGTTGAGTTCAAAGAAGAAAAAATTAAATAGAGTTTCGTATATATGGCAGTTAAAATCCGTTTAGCAAGAGGTGGAGCAAAAAAACGTCCTTACTACAGAGTAGTAGTAGCTGATGCTAGAGCTCCAAGAGATGGCGCGTTTATTGAAAAAATTGGGACATATAATCCATTGCTGAAGAAAGGAGACGAAAATCGAGTTACTTTGAAAGCTGAGCGTATTGAACATTGGTTAGCTCATGGAGCACAACCTACTGATCGTGTTATTGGTTTTATAAAAGAAGCTGGAATTAAGCTACCGGAATCAATTCTTAAAAAACTAAATACAAAAATAAAAGCTCAAACAACAAAACCTTCAAAAAAAGAACTAAAAGAGCAAGCATCTAAGTAGTTAGATTCACTTTTAGTTCTATTGCGCCGAATTAGCTCAACGGTAGAGCAACCGCCTTGTAAGCGGTAGGTTGTCAGTTCAAATCCGACATTCGGCACCACTTTATAAATCCCATATTATTCAGCAAACCTCTTGCATATACTATAGTTAATTCAAATGAATTTGATACCAGGCGCAAGGATAGACGAGCAACAACTGGTTCTGTCTCAGTAAGTGATTGTATTGCGAGTCAATAAGAAATTAAGCTAATTCATAAGAAAAAATAGATTTATTTTTAAGTATAGCAAAAATAATATGGAGTAGTTTACACATTAAAGCAACTATGATAACCATGTTATGCTTTCCCTTACCCCTCATCCTTTGTTTAAATTCCTGAAAATTACGGTTAACAGACAGCAAGACAAGAGATGATGATACCTTACCACCTTAAAAAGATACAAAGAAAAAGCCTTTAAGAAATCAGCGATGTGCTATAATATGGGAGAATAAAACCAGAATAATGATTTTATGAAAACAACCTTACCAAAGAGATCACTTGTCATCAAAGAAAGGCTTGATGAGATTACCAAAGAGATTCTGGCTACGTTAAATGATAAGGTAGTGATGATTATCTTGTTTGGTTCTTATGCCCGTGGTGACTGGGTGCATGATGAATATAGAGAGGGTAATGTAATATACATCTACCAAAGTGATCTTGATATCATGGTGATTGTGAAGAAAAAGTACAGCAACATTTCGCGTATCAGGATGGAAAGTGAGATAGAGAATAGGTTAAAGAAGAAGGGTTTGCTAGGTGCAAGATACGTTATAGAAGAGCAGCCTTCGGTATCTTTGGTAATAGAGTCAATAGCTGATGTAAACAAGCATTTGGGGGATAATCGATATTTCTTTGCTGATGTAAAAAAAGAAGGTGTTGTGCTCTATGATAGCGAAGAATATAAGCTGGAAGAGCCTAGAGATTTGTCTTGCGAAGAAAGAAGAGAGATAGCCAGGCAGGAATATGATATCTGGTTTGAAGGTGGTAGTAAATTTTTTATTGGTGTAAACGCCTATCTTAAAGAAGACAAGTATTCATTAGCTGCCTTTGAACTACATCAAGCTACTGAACACTTTTACAATGCGATTTTGCTAGTCTTTGCAAATTATAAATATAAAGGGCATGATATCAAGAAGCTAGGTGCCAGAGCCGGTAACTACAATGCCGACTTACTTACTATATTTCCTTGTGCTACGAAAGAGCAGGAGGAAATGTTCGAATTATTGAGAGATGCCTACATAAAAGCCAGATACGACAGGGACTACAAGATTACCAGAGAGCAGCTGCTATATCTTATCGAGAGAGTAGAGAAGCTGCAGAATCTGACAAAGAAGATTTGTCTTGAATATATTAACAGGACAGGCTCCTGAGCTTTGTATTAACAAAAACAGAAAGAAACGGCTCTGTCTTTTTAAGTTTATAAATTCTAAAATAGACACTTAATTAGACAGAGACCAACGACGCACCCAAGTGTCGGGTAGAAACCATAACATTTACTCCATATTTAAATTACAATTAGTTTTTAATGCTATGGTAACCCCCACAGAACCGTGCTTGCGATTTTCCCGGGTCTGTCCGATTGATTGTGTAAATTCTCATAAGTTATAATCAGAAAAATTATAATTTAAGAGAAAACCAATATGACTAATAATTTAGAAATTGCAAAAATCAATGCAGCAGTAGATCTACTAATTGAAAGTGACGT
>JAIOYD010000004.1 GCA_021741285.1 Rickettsiaceae bacterium
GTGAGTTATTTCATCAACATTATTTTTGAATTTGTAATCAAGTATTTTATTTATCTCCACAGTAAAAGCTGCTAGCTTGGCCGAAGCACGTGAATATTTATAAACTATATCGTTATTATTTTGACTAGTGCTAAATTTTGATTTTTTATTAAAATTTCTAAGAATAAGTAATCTTTCATTATTAAGAGGGTGGGTTTGGTCATATTGACTAAAAGAATCGGCCGAGGATTGTAGCTGCATTTTTTCAAAAAATTTAATTAGCCCCACTACACTATTAGAACTTTTATTAAGTAAGCGCATGGCAGTTTGGTCCGCGCTGGATTCAAATTCCCGGGAATAAGCATAAATTGACCGTTCAGAAAAATGCATCCCCCCTACTGTAATCGCAAGGGATATATACAAAAAATAAAGATGCGACCATTTATTTTAAAAATTCCTGAAATTACGTCAGAAATTTAGAATTTTGACGCAGAGACTAAATAAAAATCTATTCACGCTAACTAGGGATTTGATAATAAGCTTTTATCCCCAATTAGCGTGATACAGAAGACATTTACCTTGAAAAACCACCTGATCTGGGACGAGTAGTAGGCGGTGGCTTAGTAGGACGCCCTGGAGGCGGCTTAGGAAGTTTGTTTGCTCCAACAGTAGGCGGTGGCGGAGTAGTTGGCGGCTTTGGGGTTACTTTCCCAGGAGGTGGATGAGGCAGACCATGACTTTGGCCTACAACACTAGCTTGCTGGGCGAGGTTTTTTGTCATCATATTTTTAGCTCCTTCTACTTTTTTAACCGAAGCTTTTTCAGCTTGGGGTTGATGTTGCTTTCCCAATTTAGTTGCAATCTTATTCAATGAGCTTGTAGAAACAGTATAACTACCAGTAAAACTAGTGGAATAACTTTGTTCAGACTTTAAAGACTTTGTCAGCTCTTTAGTCAAATCTGCCTTATTTTGTTCTAGATATTCTGGACCTAATTTTGTAAGTGTAGGCGCGAGAGCTTTAGTAATTTTCGCAACTCGTTCAGGAGTAATGCTATGACCTCCTGCTTTTATTGAAGCATCAATAATTGCTTTAGCTTTTCCCATAGCAATAGAATCCACCTGAGTAGGAGCTACTACACTTGCCTTCTCTAATTTAGGTGCCAATGGCTGCACCAGGGGTGGCGTTATAAGAGACGGAGGAGGAGAAATAGGGCGAGGAGGAGGACCTACAGGTAACTCCTTAGGTTTTGGTGGTACACTAGCTTCTACAGGCACCTCTTTGACCACTGGTTTAACCTTTTCAACAACAGGTGTAGCTCCAACACCAAAAACTACTTTATCAAATTCTTTGGGGTCAACTTTTCTATATTGAGCAAGATCTTTATCGGATAATTTCTTAAATTCTTCAAGAGACAAAGTTTTTTCACCTCTAGCTTCTAAGAGCTTATTCAAGTTTTCTTATAAAACTGTGTTACGAGCTAAACTCATATCTATATTTGAAAAAGCAGACTGATATTTTTTTACAGCAGCTTCATCACTTTTCTTAAAATGGTCAGCAGTTATTTTTGTAGCTACAGAATGTAAATTGTTTTCTGCAATATCAAAATTTTTCTTAAAACGAAAGGAAAAAGTTTTTCCTGAATCTAGTGAAGTTGTTAATCCCTTAGACAAATCTACTTTGTTAGCCTCTAGATATTGGCTTCCAAGGGAAGTTAGTACTGGCATTAATTCTGCATACATTTTTGTTCTTGTTCCAGGCAAAATTGTATGCCCCTTGTTTTCAAGTTCTTTTAGACTTGCTTCTATAATAGACGTCGCCTTGCCTTCCACCTCCTTTTTACCTTGCTCTACGACAGCCATTATCTCCAAATCTTTACTAAGCGCATCACCAAATTTTTTCATATTTTCTGGCGTTAGTTTGTTTGGATCTAAAGTACAAGATCCAAATTCTGTCAATTTTCCTTCAACTGAAAAAAACTCAGCCATCCTTGCTTGCGCCTTAGGAGATACTACCTTTGGAACAAAGGCAATATCTTTCCGCACAAAAGGCGAGACGTTATCCGGAAATTGTACATAAGGCATTAATTTTGCTACAAGCTCTGCTTTCTCTTGGGGAACTAATCCTCTGCCCGTTTCAGCATTCATAAAAGGAATACCATTTGCTAGGCTTTGGTCTTTTATAAACTCTCCTATTAGACTTGCAACTCCTTTATTGGATTTAACTTTATCAGCTAATTCACTCTTAACAGAAAGCAACGAGGCTTTTGCCGGTTCAAAAAGTTGAGGATCTGCACCTCTAGCTATGGCATTTTGGATATCCTTAGTCATGTCTACTTCTGTTTGAGCTATACTTAATACTCCAATACCACGATCTTTTTGAGATTTTGTTTGAACCGCAGTCATAAGAGTGGCTATTCCGTCCGTAACCTGCTTATTTGTAATATCAATTTCACCATTGTTTTCTGCAGCAAATGTCATTAATTGCTGAGCAATAAACCTTTTCATGGTAGTTGGGCTACGCCCTACATCATTGACTGCTATTTTTAGTTGTTGCTCAGTAAGGGGCGGTGGTGCTACTGGTTCATCCTTTGCCATAATATTTTATACTCAATAAAGTTAACTTATACATTATTAAGTAAATACCTATTTCAACTTAACTGTCAATATATTAATAAGTACAAGAAATATTTATTCAATTGGTGTTACTTTCTAAATATAGTCAAAAAAAGGTATTAAATCTTGGTGATTGAATTCGGTAGTGACGAGAAAAACTTTGTATAACATAGCAAAAGTCATTCTAAAGTTGTTTGAATCTTACGCTGGCATCTTGGCAGGATCCCAAAACAGCGGGAGAAGAAAGCAGCTTATGCTAGGTATGACTTTGTAACACAGAACGCTGGGGGTGTTTTTTGCCCTGAATAACTTTGCCTCTGGTACGTTAAAGCTGCTTATTATGAAGAGTTTTGTATCTAATTCCAGAAGTCTATTATATTTTTAAACGTAAGATTTAATACGTTCAATGTCTGAATATATCTTTTGAAGAGAACACTCTGCTTTTTTAAGCTTTTTATTTATTGCATTAATAATTTTCTCCGAAGGATTTTCAAAATTCTTCATATGCTTTTGCAGTTGAAGCCTGATATTATCTAAATTATGGTGAGCTTTTGACAAAGCCTGCCAAAATTTCTTCTTTGCCCTAGCAGGCGCATTTTCCAGCTCTTGTATTTTTTGCTGACACAGCATATCTAATTCGTCAACCTTGGTTTGCATCAATTCCAGTTTTTCTTTATGAAATTTGGTAACCTGATCTGCTGTTTGAAAAATTTTAGCTTCAACTCGAGCTTCCGCAGTTCTTTTTAAACCCCAAGCCAAACCACATTTACTCATAAGATATATGATCCATTTATGGACATCAAATTGATGCCACTTATGACCATTACGATAATCAGAAGGAAATGCGTGATGGAAATTATGCCAATTTTCTCCAAGTAATAAAAGTGCCAACCACCAAATATCTCTAGATGTACCGTTAGTATATTTTTGCGTACCAACAAAATGACAAAGCGAGTTTACAAAAAATGTAACTTGTTGTTGGACAGCCCTCCCCAGGCCTATAAACAAAAATCCTGCATAGACAGCAAGTAGGCTAGTCCCGCCGAAAACATACCCAACAGCTGCAGGAACTAAGGTGTTCATAAGAATAGCGATATGCCAATAATATTTTAGTTGCCATCTTAGTAGTTTATTTCTTCCATGCTTTACTATTGTAACTCTGTCAATGGATTTATAACTACCTTCTCCAACCAACATCCATCCGATATGAGACCACAGAAATCCCATAATTCTACTTTTATATTTTAGTGGTGTATGCGGATCTTTTTCCGTATCAGTATATGTATGGTGCATAAAATGATTTGATGCCCAAGATAAAGCTGGGCCTTGTAGAGTGCCAGCAGAGAATAAAACTAGTATGAACTCAACAAATTTATTTGTTTTATACGTATCATGCGACCAAAGACGATGGAACCCAACTCCAACAGTAATATTTGACCCATAATATCCCACTAAAAATAGAATCATTTCAAACCAACCGAGTTGATTGATTGTCGTATAAGAAATAGCTAAACCAATCAAAATTATTGGATACACTATCAACGCAAAGATACCAACTAGATTAACTTCTTTAAACATATGACAACCGCCAATGATTAGTAAATGGAGCGGGTGAAGGGATTCGAACCCTCGACTTCGACCTTGGCAAGGTAGCGCTCTACCCCTGAGCTACACCCGCTTGTTTTAAAAATATTTGATTAAATGCACAAAAAATTATACAAAAAAATTAAATACCTTAAATGCCTCCTAGTAAAATACAAAAATAGGCAAAAAGATCAAGTACTAAATTCGTTTAAATTGTTTTTTAGCAAAAAATTTTGCTTTTTAAGCTCGGTAATATTATAATCCCGAGCTATAATTATTGCCAGATAGGAGTATTTATATAATATATGATAAAAAAAGAAAATACTTACAAAATTATTGTCAGCATTACTGGGGCATCGGGAGCCATATACGGCATAAATCTGTTAAAAACTCTACGCACTGTTGCTGTAGAATCTCATCTAATCATTTCAAAAGCAGCACATCTTACCATAGCGACTGAAACAACCTTTACAGTAAAAGATATAATGAACCTCGCTGATTATTCATATAATTTAGGAGATATTGGGGCTCGAATTTCAAGCGGGTCTTTTAGAACTAACGGTATGATTATTGCCCCCTGCAGTATGAAAACACTTTCTGCTATTGCTAATGGGTTTGAAGATAATCTGATTACCCGAGCAGCTAGCGTAGTAATAAAAGAAAAAAGGCCACTAGCCCTAATGGTTAGAGAAACGCCGCTTCATGCAATACATTTAGAGAATATGCTAAAATTAAGCCGTATTGGGGTGTCGATATGTCCAGCAGTTCCAGCATTCTATAACAAACCTTCTTCAATAGAGGATTTAATAAATCATTCTAACGGAAGGATTCTAGACCTTTTTAACATTGATACCGATATTATCAAGCGTTGGGATGGTATATAAACTGAGTGTTGATGATTAAATTCAATACCAGCTAAGTAAGGAGTCACCTTGAGTGCGTCACAATCTAGTAGATTTTATACTATTTCTTTTTCTATACTATTTCTGCATGACCTTTTTGTAGGCCTATTTGCCAAAACATCCTCTAGCACTTTTTGTATTATGATTCGTGATTTGTTGTACATCATGAACAAGATCAGTATAGGTCCTAACACTAGTTTGATAGTTATGTTCAAAAAACTTACGATGGATCTCTATAAAATCGCTTGCGGTTTTACATTTTAAGCACTCCGCGCTTAAACCCAAGTTATTCTCAAAGGAATTATTAATATTATCCGTCAGGTTTTTTATCATTTTTTGGGTAAGATTAGTGAGATCACTATTACCATGTAAACCAGAACTAAATGTAGAATTGGCAGATTTTATAAAATCGTTTACACCTTGCTTCATATCCTCGGCAAAATCTGACTCAAGTAAATTCCCCGCCCGTAGTGTCTCATTAAATGTCTTGCTAGGTTTGCTACTTTTACTCTTGCTGGCCTTTGGGCTAGCTTTATTACCACTCATATCGATTCTCCAAATCAAAATAATTTCATAACAATATTTTACGGTATTTTTTTTCTTTCACAAATTTATTTACTGCCGTATATCCCTATATTTGTTAATATCTGTGGCTTTAAAGATGGTGTTAGTTCTATAAGGATTAATATCCACCCCGCCTCGCCTAGTGTATTTGGCAAATATCGTCAATTCCATTGGCAAACACTGCTTTATAATATCATTAAACATATGCTCGACACATTGTTCATGAAATTCACTATGATTTCTAAAAGAGATAATATACTGCAGGAGAGACTTATGGTTTATTTTTCTCCCGCGATATTTGATTTGTACCGAAGCCCAATCAGGTTGATTTGTTACTAAGCAGTTTGATTTTAATAGATTTGAATATAGCAGCTCTTCTACTACCTGCGAATCATCAGATAGCTTAAGTAATTTAGAATTGACATTATACTCGCTTACTTCTAGGTCTAGTTCATCAAGACACACACCATCGAACATTACCAACTTATCACTAGAAAACACGCTCAAAGATTTCATAGATAGTTCTATGTCCGAATTGGTTACGCGCTCCAGATCCATTTTTAGTAGAGCACTAACCTCATTTTCGTCAGTAAATTTTGTTCCATTATAAGAATTCAGATAAAGCTTAACTGATTTTGACTCTACGATGTTTTCAGAATCAAAAGGAACAAAAAATTGTACTATTCTCACTTCCGGTTTACCTTTAGGGTTAAGCCAGGATAACTCGTAACAGTTCCAAAAATCCCCTCCGTTAAACGGCATATCTCCAAATAAATTAATCTGCTCTCTAGCTAACTTTCTTGGTATGCCAACTAACAGAGATCTATCATAACTATATGAATACTTAGCCTCTTTACCTAAAGGCAAATCTAATTTTTCTTGCACTCGTCTTCTTAACCTCAAAAAACTTACTGCTGACATTGTTATAGTACAATTCAACTACTCGTAGTATATATTATTTAACCGTGCAGCAATCTTGTTTTTAGTAAATTAACACTGCTCTCAAGGCTATGCTTTTCTTGCTTAGTCAAGAGGGATGGAGCCTGTTCTACACAAACAATCAACCCATCCCCTTCATCTTTTGAAGCAATACTTGAAATGTATATTATATAAGTAGAATCGATAATTTTACAACTAAACCTGGCAAGTTTGTGTCCTTCTATAGCAGCGCTTATCCTAGTAATATTTTTTTGTATATATTTTATGATCGCGCTACGAAGAAGCGTATTATTCTCTCCAGAAAGCATTATAATCGAATCTATAACTATAACATCTTCCAAATTATGGTACTCCTTGATATTCTTCATTAACTGGCTGCAAAACGCAGAAGTATTAGAAATACTTATACTATTCACCAAATTTTTATATAAAAATTTGCCATCAAGATAGTACTGGATTATCTGGATATTTTTTTCATCTAATAATTTCTTATAAGTAAAGATCTTAGTAATAAGTACAAAAATAATTGCTCCTCCAGAACAAGCAAACAAAATAAGATCATAAGTCATTAAACATAAGAATTTTTAAATTATTAGTGATATTTAAATATTAAACTATAAGTTGTTAATCAGAGTCGCTATTTAACCTTAACTTAACTCTGTACAAAGAGAAATATCAACTTTTTTTCTCATATGCAATATTTTTTCTATTTTTTTTGCTTAAGTTTTAACAAAAATGTCGTATATTATCATAAAAATGGAGTTTACTACAATGACAGAAGTAATAGCAATAGACCAACTAAAGCAATATATCAGCAGAATAGAGCGCCTAAATAGCGATAAGGCAGAAGTAGCTGATGATATAAAACAAGTATTTGATGAAGCCAAAGCAAACGGCTTTGATACTAAAATTATGAAGCAGGTGATAAAATTAAAGAAACTTGATAAAGATTCGCTAGCAGAGCAAGAAGCAATTTTAGAACTCTACCGCTCAGCTCTGGATATCTAAAACGAGAGAAATTTTATCCATAAACCTTATATTCACCACATATATAGCGCGGTTGTGGTTGAATTTATTGTTTAATTAATCTAGGAAATGGTATAAAATAGTTTTAATATTCATTTATTTTGCATCTTATATAGCTTACTAAGTAACTGATCGATTCGGGAAACAATTGGCACTTGTTTAGACTCTATCTGAGTAAAAATCTGTATTGGTGATTCCTGGATTTGATTTGCATTCTTGTTTAGCTGACTCAAGCTCAAATCTTCATCAATTTGTTGCACCGGCACAGGGCCATCTACAGAAAACTTAATACCAAGATCAAGCTGACGTGGATGATTGATCTTATAGTCATTCATTTGGTTAACATCGTACAAAGAATTATCAGCTTGATCTAGCTCCCTGCCTACTAACGCAGCCTCAGATGATGGTTCGCCTCCCAAACTCACTCGATCTAATTGAGCATCTCTATCTTTCTCTATAATAGAGTTGATTAAGTAACTTTGTTTTAGGTAATTAATGGTATCTTTTGTATAATATCTTCTGCCTCTCATTTTTATTATTGAGAGATTAAGATCAGATTTCTCAACGTAACGAAGTTTATGGGTGGATAAACCCGTAATCTCTGAGACTTCAGCGATAGAGAAATACTTCTTTTCAGCTATCATGAATTCACCTTATCCTTAAACGACTTAGAAGGATTAAATTGCAACACAGTTCTTGGAGGAATAGAGACAGAATTACCAGAATGAATATTAAATCCTGGCCTAGTTTTTTTGTGGTTAATTTTCCAAGTGCCAAAATTCTGCAGCATAATTTTTTGATCTTTTTTGGCAAGGTTTAAAATTTCTGCAAAAACATACAATGTAATTTCTTCGCACAACGATAGCGATAACCCAAGTTGAGACCTTAATTTTTCAGAAATTTTTTCCTTAGTAATGGTAGAGGCCTTATGCATATTATCCCCATCAATTTTTTATTATGATATTACCATCTTACAATCGCAGATCCCCAAGTTGCACCCGCACCAAAAGCAGTAAACACTACTATTTCTCCTGGCTTTATTCCTTTGGATAATTTGAGTTCTGCTAGTGCAAGAGGAATAGAAGCCGCGGAACAATTTGCATGCCTATCAATAGTAATTACCACTTTACTGCTATCAATCTCAAATCTCGAAGCAACACTATCAATTATCCGCAAATTTGCCTGGTGAGGAATTAGATAGTCAACATCAGATAAACTTATCCCGTTTGACTCCAGCACCTGCTTAACTGATTCCGACATTTTTTCAACCGCACGCCGGAATACTTCTTGACCCTTCATTTGAACTGTGCCACTTTTGCCATTAGTACTCACCCCTCCATCAGTATAAAGTATATCGTACATTGACCCATCAGAATAAATATTACTATCGATTATACCAGCATTCGAGTTGCAATGCTGTAAAATTACTGCACCAGCACCATCTCCAAACAATACACAGGTTGAGCGATCTTTCCAATCTAGAAGAGCTGACATTTTCTCAGCGCATACCAATAAGGCAGTCTTATATTTACCAGATTTTATCATGCTATCCACTACATGAATGCCATATATAAATCCCGAACAGATTGCCTGTATATCAAAAGAAGGTGTATGTTGGAGATTTAGATAGCCTTGCAATTTGTTGGCTACCCCAGGAAAACTATTATCCGGGGTGTTGCTACACACAACAACAAGATCTATGTCTTGAACGTTAACTTTAGCATCTTTAATTGCTGCAAGCGCCGCTTTATAAGCCATGTGTGAAGTAAACTCTCCTTCAGCAGCAATATGTCGCTGACAGATACCAGTTCTTGTTCTAATCCATTCATCACTAGTGTCAACAAACTTCGCTAGATCATCATTAGTTAAAACTCTTTCTGGTAAGTAGCCTCCACAACCAATAATTCTTGTGGCCATATGAGTTACTTACTCAACCGCTTCAACTTCAACTTTTTCGGCAATAACTTGACGTTTATTGTATGAACCGTTGCTTGCATCCATATGATGTGGTAGTCTGTACTCACCAGTATCTTTGTCTATTATAACATTGATTCGGCTAAGTGCGTCATGTGAACGTCTCATATTACGTTTTGATTTCGATGTTTTTTTCTTTGGAACTGCCATGGTTTATCCCTCAATATACTTCTTTGTTGTCAGTATTTTAAAAAAGTGTTTGTCAAACAGAGGCGCATTGTATTATATTTCATCTACAAAATCCATAATATTTTTATATAAAAACCATTTATGACATATTTACACAAACTACTACCGACAATTTTTCTTATACTCCTGGCTGGTTGTCAGTCTATAGACGTCCGTGGACAATTTGTAAGCGACGAGGCAATTAAGCAAATAAATTCTCAGCAACCAACCAAAGTTGAGTTGATTGCACTTGTTGGGACTCCAACCTATGTACCAGATTATTCTAAAAATACATGGTATTATATTCAGCGTTCACTCGCTAAAAGAGCATGGTTTGATCCTAAGGTGGTAAAACAACGTATAGTAAAAGTAGTATTTAATGGCGATAAAGTTCAAGAAGCCGGACTTTTAAGCGATGGCCAAAACGAGAAAATTTCATCACAAAGCAACTATACACAGACATATGGCACTCAGCAAAATGGTATACAAAAATTTGTCAAAAATATAGGTAGGTTCAATAAAACGACCGATGGGACTAAAAGAAAAAAGAAAAAATAACAGCCGATATATACTAAGAATTACAAGTTATCCTGAATACAAGTATCAGGACTTATCTTACAACCCTTGAGATCCTGAGTGCGTTTATTAAAAACTTTTATTCCTATAATACATATGATATATGGGCTCAGGATTATTCATAAATAAACACCGGCTTATAATAAACAACTTACATGCGATGAGAATCAATTATGATCAGCGACATAGAATTAAAAAAATTACAAAAACTCGCTCGACTAAGCTTTTCAGGTGAGGAAACTAAAGAATTCTCTTCTAAACTTGAAAGCGTCCTTAACATGATTAATCAAATTCATGAGGTTGAATGTCAGGATATCGAGCCACTAAGATCAGTATGCGAAATGAGCCAAAGACTGCGCGAAGATAAAGTAAATGAAGCTAATCTTTCCGATGATCTCTTCAAAAATGTTCCAGGTAATAGCGTCGATTTGGCGCGTGAAATAAAATGTTTTATTGTTCCAAAGGTGGTTGAATAATATGAAAGAATTGATAAAGCTATCCATAACGTCGGCTCTAGAGGGCTTAAACTCAAAAAAATTCACCTCAACTGAACTTGTTAATGCCCATATAGATCAAGCAACAAAATGCAAAAATCTTAATGCATATATTACAGAAACCTTTCACCATGCAACTAAACTAGCCAAGCAGGCGGATCAAAATTATCAAGAAGGAACTAATCGTAAGCTAGAAGGAATTCCCGTTGCAGTAAAAGACTTATTTTGCACGAACGGTATCAGGACTACTGCCGGGTCAAAGATGCTACATAATTTCGTTCCAACATATGAATCAACAATTAGTAAAAATATTGCTGATCATGGGACAATCATGATTGGAAAAACAAATATGGATGAGTATGCGATGGGTTCGTCGGGTACCACTAGCTACTTTGGCAGTACGATTAGTCCCTGGAAAGCGAAAAACAACTCTCAAGATCTTGTTCCAGGAGGATCATCTGCAGGATCAGCTGCCGCAGTAAGTAGCTTTAGCGCCATGGCAGCTCTTGGAAGTGATACTGGCGGCTCAATCAGGCAGCCAGCGGCTTTCACAGGCACCGTTGGGATTAAACCTACATATGGGCGATGCTCAAGATGGGGTATGGTGGCTTTCTCCAGTTCTCTTGATCAAGCAGGCATTTTTACGAGAACAGTAAATGATGCTGCTTTGATGCTTGAGGCGATGATAGGGTTTGATGAAAAAGATTCCACTTCAGTCAACAAATCTGTACCAGAGCTTGTGTCAGCTTCTACAAAATCAGTTAAAGGAATGCGCGTTGGCATTCCAATGGATTTAATGGATATGAAGGGAGTTAATAGTGAAATAATCAGAATGTGGCAAGATTCGATTGAAATGATGAAGGCAGAAGGAGCTGAAATAGTTAACATCTCACTTCCTCATGCCAAATATGCCCTACCTGTTTATTATGTTATTGCACCTGCCGAGGCTTCATCGAATTTGTCAAGATATGATGGGGTTCGCTACGGCCATAGAACTGAAAAAGACTGCAAGTCTCTTGATGAAATGTATACCCATACCAGAACAGAGGGTTTTGGTGATGAGGTAAAGAGACGTATTATGATTGGTACTTATGTACTTTCTTCAAGCAAAATGGATGCTTATTATTTAAAAGCTCAAAAAATACGGCGTTTAATAGCAAACGATTTTAAAACAGCATATGAAAAAGTAGATGTAATTTTATTGCCGTCTGCGCCTACAGCCGCTTTTGGTATAAATGAAAATCAAAGCGATCCACTCACTATGTATCTAAACGATATATTTACCATTCCAGCAAGCCTAGCCGGTTTACCATGCGGATCCGTCCCAGCTAGCATATCGTCCCAAGGATTGCCACTAGGAATGCAATTAATAGCACCTGCATTTGATGAGTATAATCTTATTAGATCAATGGCAGTAATTGAGCGAGCGATGGCTAATACCGATTTTACACCAGGAGGTTTCTAATGGCATATATCACAGGAAATACAGGAAAGTGGGAGTATGTAATAGGTCTAGAAGTCCATGCTCAAGTATCTTCAAAAGCAAAGTTATTTTCACAAACCGCAACTGATTTTGGCGCTCAACCCAATACCCAAGTCTCCCTTGTTGATGCAGCAATGCCTGGTATGTTGCCAGTTTTAAATAGATACTGCGTAGAACAAGCAGTAAAAACAGGGTTAGGAATAAATGGAAGAATAAATAAACTTTCGGTTTTTGACCGAAAAAATTACTTTTATGCAGATTTACCGCAAGGCTATCAAATTTCGCAATTTTATCTGCCGATTGTACAAGATGGTCATTTGCATATTACTCTTGAAAACGGTTCAGAAAAAAGAATTAGGATAAATCGTATTCATCTAGAGCAAGATGCTGGAAAAAGCGTACATGATCAGCATCCAGATTATAGCTTAATTGACTTAAATCGTTCAGGTATTGCTTTAATGGAAATCGTAACTGAACCAGATATGAATTCTCCATATGAGGCATCTGAATATGTTAAAAAACTCAGAAGTTTACTACGTTACGTGGGCTCTTGTGATGGTAATATGGATCAAGGGTCGATGCGTTGTGATGCAAATATTTCAGTACGCAAACCAGGCGAGGAGCTAGGAACCAGGTGTGAAATTAAGAACGTTAACTCCGTTAAAAATATAGTGAAAGCTATTGAATATGAAGCAATGCGTCAGGTAGAATTACTAGAAAGCGGTGAGAAAGTTAATCAAGAGACACGGTTATTTGACGCAAGTACGGGACAGACACGAATAATGCGCAGCAAGGAAGATGCGAATGATTATCGCTATTTCCCAGACCCAGACTTGCTTCCTGTAGTTATAGATGATGCGCTCATCGAAAAAATGAGATCAGAATTGCCGGAATTACCGGAAGCCAAAACTCAACGTTACGTAACTCAGCTGAATTTAAGTAAATATGATGCAGAGGTTTTAGTTGCTGATGAAGAAACTGCTAGTTATTTTGAGCAAGCGATAATTGGAACAAATGCAAAAACTGTTGCAAATTGGATTACAAGCGAATTATTTGGTAAACTAAACAAAAACTCGCTGACTTTAGTAGAGTGTAAGATTACGCCAGAAATGCTACGCTCTATGGTAACTATGATAGAAAATGGCATTATTTCAGGCAAAATAGCTAAAACTGTTTTTGAAGAAATGTTTTTAAGCGGCGATAGCGCAACTAAAATTGTTAAAGACAAAGGGCTGACACAAGTCTCGGATCGCAGCTCAATTGAACCAATTATTGACGAAGTAATAGCTGCAAATCCAGATTCTGTAGCATCTTATAGAAGTGGCAAAGATAAACTTATGGGATTTTTTGTTGGTCAAGTAATGCAAAAAACTGGAGGTAAAGCAAGCCCAGCAATGGTCAATGAGTTATTGAAAGAAAAATTAAAATAATGACAATAAAAATTCACAAAGAAGCTGATTTTGAGAAAATGAGGCAAGCTGGCCAGCTTGCCGCTTATACTCTTGATTATATCGCTAGTTTTGTTATCCCTGGAGTTACTACTGACTATTTGAATAATTTGTGTCATGATTTTATTATTACTAATGGAGCAATTCCTGCACCGCTTAATTACAAGGGATTTCCAAAATCAATTTGTACATCAATTAATCATGTTGTGTGTCATGGCATACCATCGGATAAAAAACTCAAAAATGGCGATATAATAAATATTGATGTAACCGTTATATTGAATGGGTGGCATGGTGATACTAGTCGTATGTTCTACGTCGGTGAGGTTGGTATTAAGCAAAAGAGACTTATACAAGTTACTTATGAAGCAATGATGATTGGGGTTGAGATGGTAAAACCAGGCGTGCGTCTTGGGGATATTGGTCATGCAATCCAACAATATGCCCAAAAACATAAGTATTCAGTAGTTCGTGATTATACTGGTCATGGCATTGGCAGAGTTTTTCACGACGAACCAACCGTACTCCATTATGGGAAACCTGGAACTGGTGTTGTACTACAAGAGGGAATGTTTTTTACCATTGAACCAATGCTAAATGCAGGCAAGGCAGAAACTATTTTGAGTAAGTTTGATAATTGGACAGTAACGACAAGAGACAAGTCACTTTCTGCTCAATTTGAGCACACAGTAGGTGTAACTAAAGATGGAGTAGAAATTTTTACCCTATCACCAACAAATTTGCTATATCCGCCATATGAATCAGGAAAATAAAGGAGATAACCAACCCCATTATATTGGTCATCGTAAGAGACTGAAAGAAAAATTTTTAAACTCTGACCCTTCTAGTGTTAGCGATTATGAATTACTAGAATTATTATTATTTCAAGCTCTGCCCCGCCGGGATGTCAAACCTCTTGCTAAAGATTTATTACAAAAATTTGGCAATTTTAGTGAGCTAGTTAATGCTGAGAAAGATAAGATTTTTGCTGTAGATGAAGCCAAGGAACCAACTTACTTACAACTCAGACTGCTCAAAGAACTTTTGAATCGTATTTTTCAGAATGAAATCAAAGAGAAGAATATTATAAGCTCATGGAGCGCCTTACTCGATTATCTAAAATTTAATATGGGTTGTTTAAAAATAGAGCAGTTTCGGGTTTTATTCTTGAATAAAAAAAATGTCCTTATCGCTGATGAAATTGTTGCTACTGGAACTATCGACCAAACTCCTGTTTATCCAAGAGAAATTGTAAAAAAATCTTTATTTCACGAAGCGGGGGCAATTATTTTAGTTCATAATCATCCAAGTGGTAATATCAAACCGTCGCAATCTGATATTGACTTGACTACACAAATTATTAATGCTTGTAATATGATTAATGTAACTGTTCATGATCATGTTATTATAGGTGGTGGTAACTATTATAGTTTTAAATCAAATATGTTGTTATGAATTACTATCTATTGTGTCTTGTTATTTTAGGAACGATTTCAACAGTTGCTTCTTACTTACTGATAAAGCTGCTGATTAATCTACTACCCAAATATGGAATGGTTGACATGCCAGGCACGCGAAGGGTACATGACAAAGAAACTCCCCGTGGCGGTGGTATAGCATTCGTTATTATTTTTATAACGTTACTACCTTTATTTGAATATTGTATGTTTGGAAAATTTGATCGTTCTCCTACCGTATTACAGATATTTTTCCCGATCAGCCTAGTATCATTTTGGGATGATATATCTCATGTAATGATTCCTCTAAGACTGACTATACATGTATTATGCTCTTTCCTAGCTATTATGTGGCTTGTTCATCCAAGCATAGTACTTAGTTATGGAATTCCTATTTACTTAGATTTAATAATAGCCGCCTTTGCTTTACTTACTTTTTTAAACTTATATAATTTCCTTGATGGGATTGATGGCATCACTGTAAGCGAAACTTGCCATTTATCTATTACTATTATAATTCTTTGTTTTCTTAGCTACGACATTATTCCAAATGTTGACATGGTAATTATTATTACTACTATAATATTAGGGTGGGCTATAGGATTTTTTTACTTTAACTGGCAACCAGCCAAGATATTTTTAGGTGACACAGGAAGTATCAGTATAGGCTTTTTACTTGGAGTATGTTTACTCACAGTCGCTTCAGCAAGTGTTAAGCTATTTGCCGCATGTGTTATTGCCTCACTTTATTACGTTGCTGACGGTGGCTTGACTATTTTAAGGAGACTTATTAAAGGCGAAAAGATATGGGAACCACATTTACAGCATTTTTTTCATAAATCAGTGCAAAAAGGACGTAGCCATAAGCAGGTGGTAAAACGTATAATAAAATGTAATTTGTTACTAATGATTTTTTCAGTTGGATCACTTTATTACCCTATCATTTCAATAATTGGAGCACTTATTGTTGTGGGAGTCACGCTCATGAGGTCATTAGTTTAGCAAATCATGAAACCTATAGTTAATGACATAAATAAGCTTATTCATAGTATTTTTAAAAGACAAAATCCAATTTTGGCTGAGTTAATCATAAATTGGGGCAAAATTGTTGGCGTTAAGTTTAGTAGTCAGTCAAATCCATTAAAGATTACTATAAGCACAGAGGGAGGCAAACGAATAAATATTTTGCATGTCGCTGTTGATAGCTCAAGTGTTTCAATGGAACTTGCTTACCAACAAGAACTAATGATTGAAAGAATAGCAATATACCTTGGGTACAAAGGAATTCATAAGATTAGATTACTAGTTAGAGGGTAAAATGAAAGATTTAGATTTTTCGATTGAAGTAGAAAGAATTATAAATAAAATAGCTACCACTATTGAAGATAACGATCAAGAATGTAGATTTGATCTGGATCTTAATGACGGGATTCTTAGTTTCTCTAATGAAAGCGGTACCTATGTTATAAACAAACAAAGTGTTGCTAAAGAGATATGGTTGTCTTCTCCGATTAGTGGGCCCTATCATTTTGCTCTACAAGGTAAGCAATGGAAATCTCGTACTGGAGCAGAATTATATCAGGTGCTGTCGTATGAATTGCAAATAGAAATAAAAGGTTAGCTAATTAATGAGCAGTAATGTCAAAGAATTGGGTCTCTATTTAGTAGAGCACATAAAAAGTTTATTTGTAGTATTGATATCCTTGCTAAGTGTTTCTACATCTCTTCTTTTTATAGGATTTGTCTTTAGGAAATTGATTGATAATGGCTTAAATTCTGGACAAATAAGTATAGTGAATAATTCTATTTTCTTAATAAGCGGATTAATTTGTATTTTTGCAGTTGGTAGTTTTTTCCGTTCTTATTATATTAACTTAATTACTCTTAAGGTGATTTCTAAACTTAAATCAGACACATTCAAAAATTTATTGAAAGTTGATCTGACTAGATTTGAAGATTTAAAAATTGGCGATATCATTTCAAGATTAGGATCAGACATTGAAATGGTTGGTAATCTAATTATCAATTTTTTATCATTTTTTATTAGAAATTCAATAATGTTACTAGGAGGGATAACTTTAATGTTTGTAGAGAGCCCTAAGCTTTCATTAATAGTTATGTTTAGCATTCCTGTTCTCCTATTTCCTATCCTTAGGCTAAGTAAGCACGTTAGATCTTTATCTAAACGAGTGTTAGAAGAACAGAGTTTATTAGCTTCTAATATTGAAGAAAATTTTGTTGGTATCCGTACTCTTTATGCTTATAACCAGCAACAATATTTGTCAGATCAGTTTGATAAGAAAATTCATTCAAATATCAAACATGCCAGCGTAAGGCTAAGACTTCGGTCTCTATTTTTTGCATTGGCTATAGCAATAATTACTGGTTCAATAACTTTAGTTATTTGGGTTGGAAGTATTGATATTTTAAGTGAAGCTATGACTTCTGGGGAAATGATATCATTTATCTATTATGCGATGATAGTTGGTATGAGTGCTGGAGGTATAGCTGAGCTTCTAAATGAGTTACAAAACCCATTTGCTGCTTTAGAACGTGTACTTGAGCTTCGAGACTTAAAACCAAATATAGCGCCGGTACTAAACGAAGAATTTTTAGACCAAAGCTATTCCATTCGCTTTGAAAAAGTTAATTTTTCATATCCCTCAAGACCCGATATTTTAGTATTAAAAAACATTTCACTAGAAATATCTCAAGGAAAATTTACAGCTATTGTTGGTAAATCTGGCTCTGGAAAAAGTACTTTACTGCAATTGTTGCTAAAATTTTATAATCACCAAGATGGTAATATTTTTGTTGGTTCAAAAAATATCTCTCTAATTAAAGACGAGTTTATTAGAAGCAAAATTGCATATGTCGAACAAAATCCAACAATATTCTCTGGAACTATTCGCTCTAATATAAATTTTTCTAGGCCAGATGCTAACGATGACGAGATCAACAATATCGCCAAGCTTTGCGGCATCCTTAATTTTACCAACTCTCTTGAATTAGGACTGGATACGGAAATTGGAGAAAGAGGCATAAGGATATCTGGTGGACAAAAACAGAGAATTGCTATTGCTAGAGCCCTTTTGTATAACCCAGAAATTTTACTTTTGGACGAAGCTACAAGTGCACTAGATACTGAAAGTGAAGAACAGATATTGCTTAATGTGCAGAATTTCCTGGCTGGTAAAACTATAATCTCTGTTGCGCACCGCATATCTTCTATTGAAAAAGCAGATGAAATTCTGGTTATTAATCAAGGAGCACTTGTAAGCCAAGGTTCCCATACTCAATTACTACACAATTCCAAGATATATAATGTTCTTTATAAGGAACAAAAGTAAATTTGGCATAATTCCTTTGCAATTAAATTTGCTTTGTGACACTATAATTTTAATGTTTCTTAAAATATTAAATAGGATTATAATGAAAAAGAAAATTTTATGCGGCCTAAGCGTAGTAGCCTTGTTATTTTGTAATGTTTCTAGAGCCGCGGCTCCTGAAAACCCAGTTGTTACTGATGATACCGCAAAACCTGTAGCAGGCTTCCAATCAGAAACAGTGGAGGTAAAGAAGACTCTCGAAATCACAGAGGCTTGGGCGCGTAAATCTATGTCTCCAAATAACAACTCCGCTGCATATATGAAAATCAATAATCCAACTACAGAGCAGATTACAATTATTGGAGCATCTGCATCACGTGTTGCTAACAATGTAGAGCTTCATAAAAGTTTTGTAGACGAAAAAGGAGTTAGCCGCATGACTTCAATTGATAAAATTGTGGTCCCTGCTGGAAGCTCAATAGAGCTTATGCCTGGAGCTATTCACATTATGCTATTTGATTTGAAAAAGAATTTAGCCGCAGGAAGCAAGTTTGATATAGTAATCAAAATTGAAGGCAAAGATCCTATTACTATAGAAGCTTTAGTTAAATAGGTTCTTAATACTATCTTATGCGTCCAGGAGTAAATTTCGATTAGAAGATCTCTCTTGGCATAACCCTTAAATAAGTAGTCTCTGCGTCAAAATTCTAAATTTCTGACGTAATTTCAGGAATTTTTAAAATAGACCTCTTGCATAACCGCAGGGATTGATTAAACTGGTTGCTTTTAAAGCAAGGATATTAGATGAGGTTTGAACAAATAAAGTGTGAAGCCCAAGAAGAGTTTCGCAGATTGACGGGAATCAAGCGCACAACGT
>JAIOYD010000005.1 GCA_021741285.1 Rickettsiaceae bacterium
ATCCATCACCATCTATCAAACCTAAATAGAAATATCTAACCAAATGTTTTGGTATATCATTTATTAAATCAAGAGGTGATTTTATACTTTTATTTAAAAAGTATTTTGATTGATAATTATCATAAAATTTCGAATCACAAAAATAAATTGACATTTGAGGTCTTCTATTTTTTCTAACTCTTCTCATTGTACATATATTTAAAAAATCAATACATTTAATATTATCAACTATTTCCAGTGCATCATCTTCTAATATTTCCAATATGGTTCTATATCTTTCTATATATCCATCTGACCATAAAAATCCTAAAAAATATGTAAAATTTATATCATAATTCATAACTATCTCTCATTTTTTAATATAACATTATATATTTATATATTAAAAAACTATCCGTCCTTTCACACATGAGTAAAAAAATATTTTTAATAGGCGATACACATATCGGCCTTGGTTATCCAAACACAACAGATAAATGGCACAAAATACACATAGAATATTTCAAAGATTTCCTAATACCACTTCTTAAAAAGGAAGTAAAGGAAGGTGATATAATCATACACTTAGGCGATTTATTTGACAATAGAAATATCATACCTATAAACCTATTAAACTATGGTATGGATATAGTTGAGGAAATATCAAAAATAGCACCTCTTCATATAATAATAGGAAATCATGATTTATACTCAAAAAGTGCATCCGAAATAAATTCAGTAAGACCTTTCAAATACATACCAAATGTAAAAATATATGATTCTCCAAAAATATTAAAATTCAATAATTTGGACATTTTAATGATGCCATATATAGAGAGAAGATTAGACCAAATAAAAGTAATCGATGAAAATAAAAATTGTGATTATTTATTCTGTCACTCAGATTTGAATGGTTGTAAAATGCACTTAAACTCCGCAGCACACAGAAATAGTGATAAAATAGATATTGAAAACTTTAAATCTTTTAAAAAGGTCAGATCTGGACACATTCATTTAGTACAATCAAATGATTGTTTTACATTTGTTGGATCCATTTTTCAAATGGATCGAAATGATACAGGAGATCAAAAAGGTATATTTGTAATAAATACAGATGATGATACTGAAGAGTTTTTTCCAAATAATATATCACCAGTATTCAGAAAATTCAGAGTAATAACAGAAGAGGATATTGATGGATTGGATGCGATTAAAGACACAAAAGACTACATAGATCTAGCCATATCAAACAATCTGCTTATCAACAATAGAAAGCTTCGCAGAAAGCTTGAAATGATGTTAGAGAAAGGTAATTTCGCGTCTGTTGAGTATATAGATGACATAGTTCAAAAGAATGAAGATGGAGAAGATATTATTTCTGAAGCTGTCGAGATAGATGAAGAATCTATGGATATCTCTATAAAGCTAGAATACGAAACTTATATCAGAGAGTATATCGATAGACAGAAATATGAGAACTCTGATTTCAAAGATGGGATACTAAGTGAGTATGATGAAGTAATAAGACTTTACAACGAAAACTATAAATCAAAGATTGACTAAACAAGAAAACCACTCATTTAGAGTGGTTTTTTTATTACTTTTATTTTTAAATCTCCAGTTCCTTTTATCAATCTGTGATAAGCACCCATCGGTATGAATACTTCACCTTCAATCTTTTTAGGAAGCTCATTGTCTATCTGTACCATCCAATCTGTGTTATTAAGAGATTCGATTATACGATCTTCTCTATCGCGATGCCAGCACATTTCTCCAGAATCAGTATCTTGACTGAACTCTCTGATAAACATGTTATCACTTATTTTAGTTTCTTTAAATGGTAACATTAACTTACTATTTGTTTATATCTTTCTTTGAATTTATCAATTTTACCTAACCAATTATCTTTCACATCACAATCTTTCACATAGTTTTTAATTCTAGGTTCAATATAAATCAACAATTCTCTTATTTGCCCTATAAATGCAGATAATAATTTAGGACTTTTATACAAATCATTAACATTATCAATCAATTCAAAATAAGTTTTACCATTTATAAGTGGTTCTCTTAATCTCTTCATCATAGAAGTTAGTTCTTTAGTTGCTTCTTCATCAATACCCATTTTAGTGATCTGAGAAAACTTCATACTAATTAAAAAACCAAAGTCGAGTAAAAAATCACTAACAAATTTTCTATCAACTGATTCAAATATTTTATATGTTTTTAAATGTTTCATTAGACTATATATAAAAATAGTCGGGATAATTATTTGACTTTAATCTAAATGTCTTATCCTCCCTTAGATTACCAGAAGCCGGGATACGAGGTATTATTCCATAAATAGGGAAATTTATTTATTCTACATGCCCAGTAGCCAGCTTTAGTCTTGTCTTTTTTCATATCACAGTTGTGCCTAGCAGCAAAAGCCTTTCTAGCCTTAGGATCACTCACCTTTGCAGTCAATCCTCCATGAACATCACCAAAGGCAATTTTCTTAACTTTACCCGTCTTAGGATTCTTTACATATACGTGATATTTCTTACTCCCACCTCTTTTAGGTTTATTAAGTTCAACCTCTTTACCGTGGTATTCCGCCTCATTCAATTCTTCTTCAACTTCCATTGGAATATCCAATGCAACTCTTTTACCATTAAAAGTACCAAAGCAACCAATCTCAGTAGTTTCGTATAATTCTTTATCAATACCTTCAAGTACTAAATCACCTTCGTCGAAAAGATTTCTAGCTTCTTCCAATATGGAAAAGAATTGTTTAGAGCCAGGTCTAAACACATTTTCAGTGATTGGCATAGAATTCAACAAATGATACTTTAAACCTTCTGAAAAGTCATTAAATTGTTTTATATGTTTCATATTATTAAATTATACTTTTTAAAAAATCTTCAAATCTGACAACTTTTTCGGTATCATCCGATGCACATTCACAAGGATTACATTGACAATTTGAACAACCTTCTTCTTGACCACACTCACAAGTATTACACTCACAATCTGAACAACAATCTTCTTCATTAGGTGTTAAACCACCCATAAGAATATTATCTTCTTCTGGTGCAACCTCATCAACAGATATAGAAATCTTAAAATCCTCAAACTTCTTAATAGATTTCTTCAATCCAGGAGTAGTAATTTGTATTTCTTTTTTAAGAGTCTTTTCTTTTCCTTTAGCAATAGGTTCGAACTCCGATCTAAATCCAAGGTTATCAACATCTTCTTCTTTTTCAAAAGATTCGATATCAAATCCTACTTCAAGTTCTTTTTCTTTTTTTGGTTTTTCTTCTTTTAAGAATTTTTCCATCTTCTCAATTTTAGCCATAGTTTATTTATATTTTTATACTCTATATATTATTATCAAGAAACACTATTTTAATATATATCAAAAAAGTAATAATATAAATGTCTAATCATAAAAGCTTAGTTTTCTTCAATAAAGAAGGTGATTATTTAAACATAAAATATAATGAAAGTGTAGATAGATTCGAAGGTGATTTACTTTTCCACGAAAGTTCATCAGACATCTACAAAACTTATGGATTATATACAATGGAACATCTCCCTGCATTTGAATATGCGGTTCCAGGAGATTTAACTTTAAACAAGTTTCAATTATTCAATGAATGGGGTATGCACTTTTATTCGGGAAGACAAGGAACATTTTCAATGGTATCCATCGAACCAGTAAACAATGATCCAAGCTTTTATTCAAAATGGATATACGGAAAAGACTTTGAAAGACTTTTCCCAATTGGAACTTTTATTATGTTTGATAGTGAATTTTTAGAGTTTCAGGATACTAAAAAGACATATGCGATAGTTGGTTCTAAAAAAGATGGCGTTATGATACTAACAGATGTGGATAATGCAACATTCGAATCTACATATTATGTAGAATATACGAATGGATCATTGACTGATATTATAGTTAGAGGATCAAATCTATTAGGTGTATACAATTATATAGATAAAGAATATAAAAACAATATATCTAACTGGAGTGAACCTGATTTTTATGAAAAATATTATACAGGTAAAAGACTTAATGTCATCGATAGTGAGAAAAATGATGGTGTTTATACTATCAAAGAAAATGATGTAACAGATGCAGTACATTTTGAATATTATGTTAAAAATGTACCAGCTGATAAAAATATCATAATGGAATTGGTTTCAAAAACAGATGTTCCTAAAATATACGATGGTGGTCTTATTATATCAAACGGGAAAATAATATTTAGAAATAAAAGTTTATTTCCTAAAATATTGAAACCCGGACGAGAGTTTAAAATAATAGGTTCTGGTCTAAATAGTAATTTTTTAACAATTTCTTCCTTACCTGATTTTAAAAAGATTTCAGAATTAGTCATATATTACGAAAAAGAACAAGTGTTGTACAACAACAATGTTTACCAATGTGTAAAATCATATACACATGATTATTCAAACACAACTACCAAAAACATAACTCCAGAAAACACAGAGTATTGGGGAAAGCCAACATATATATCAGTAGAACAATCATTAAATGATGAGGTAATAAACAATTGTCAAATATACCTAACAACAGATAGGTTATATTTTGAACAAGGGTACACACAGAGTAGTTCTGTTACATTATCAATGGCTGCAGAAAAGTATAAAGATGATTTTAATTCAATAAATGTTGATCTTTATATGAATAAAGGAGTATTAAAGGCAGATTTGATGTATCCTACTAAATATGCAGAAGTTAACTTTTATCACACAGAAACCGTAAGTACTTGCTTGGCAAATCTTGGTGACAGAGAATCTTTTATAGTTAGGAAAGCAATTGAATTATTAGGAAAGCCAAATTCTCTTATCTCAACAAGTGCACTAAGTTTTCAAGAGTACTCACAATTATCAACTTTATATGACAATGAAGTTGCAAATTGTAATTCATACCTGATAGGAAACACATTTCAAACAAATGAAAGATTAGTAGAAGTAAAAGAACAATTTACACAAGAACTAAATTATAATTATTCAGAAAACTATAAATATAATATAGTTTTTACAGATTTAGATGAATTTGGTTTAAAGTTAACAATAAATAAACAAACATACGAAGAGGAAATAAATTGGCTATATTCTGGGGCGGCACCAGACATGGAAAGAACAATTGACAGAACTTTAAGAAATTGGTTAACTAGAAATTATTTAAAACTCAAAGAATTAGGAATAATAGCGGAATTAGAATATTTAGGTAGTTATATCTCACCATTTTTCAACGCGATAGTAGTAAGATCAGAGTACCCAAATATACCTATAGATATAAATAAAATCGAAGTTGGAACTACAGCGGATTACCACATAGAACACTCTAAAGTTTTATTTAATGAAATAGGTGGTAATTTAGAATTTAAAATAAACAATAAACCATATGAAATACAAACAATATATGGAACATTTTTAGACAATACAGGTACACCAGTTTCCGCAACATCATCCAGTGCTGTTGTAAAACTACCCGACATTCCTGCAACATTGGCAGCATGGGTAGAAGAACATGGTGAATTATTAGCAACATATGGTATAATAGTTAAAAACATAAACAATCTTTTAAAGTTTGATGTAAAGAGAACGGATAGAAGATTGGATTATACAATAAAAACTGGAAAACTAATGCTACCAGGACAAACAGATTATGTAATAACAAAAAAAATAAAAGGAAATAAAGGAGTTATAATTACAGGAAATGAAGTAAAACTTATAAAAGAAGAAGCTAATTCGTCATTTGAGGATGCAGGATTTGGAACAGGAAGAATTATTTCTATAAACAATACTCCATACCCATTACAAAATATAAAATATAATCTTATTGGAGTAGATCCAAAAGCAATGGCACTAAAGTATGAAGGACCATTTTGGGGATTAGAAAAAACACCGTGTAAATCGTCCGGATTTGTAACTATAGCATTTAATTTGGGATTTGGACAAACAACATGTATTGATCCAGGTACAGGAGGTGGAACAGGAGGAGGTGGAACCGCAAGTAGTGGACCATTTAATAAAACACAATATGATTCAAATTTTTCAACAGAGGGTGCGTTTGGTGTAAACTATACAACTAATACATACGAATCATTAAACATAGACATATCCGGACAATTAGGAGTTTCTAATTTAGTTGATATAAAATATATACAATTGGCAAACTCTATATTTGTATTAGGTGACAATTTGAGTGCAATAGATGCATACACAGGAATATATCTATCAACAATATATTTAACAGGAAATACAGATAGTATAGAAATGGAATTTAATACATTCAACAACTATTTATATTGTTTATCAAAAACAAAGTTATATGTTGTTGATCCAGTTTTGAATTTGGTTGTAAAAATCATTACACTTTCAAGTATTGCATCAGATATGTTAATAAACTTAGACAATGGTGATGTTTATATAACATATGAAAATAATCCTATAATATCTATTTTTAATTATAAAAACGAATTTGTTAAAGACTTAATAACTCCATCCACAAGTGATACAAAGACTGGAAAAATGGTATATAATGAATTTGAAAAAGACATCTATATAACAACAAATGCAGATATACTTATCAGAGTTGATGGGAAAACAAGAGATATACAAACATCTTACAACATACCACAATTAATGCTAACTTCTATATTCTACGAGCCTATAAATGAATCTATATATGTTTACGCTCAATCTCAACTATGGAGAATAGATAATGGATTAGTTGCATCAGTTCCGAATATGAATATGAGTGAATTTGTAGACGTAATTTACAATAATCTTAGTGGAGAAATGAATATCTCAGATAAAACATTTAAATTTAGATCGTTAAATCTAACAGATAATACAATAACTATTGATAAAAATCCTTCTATATATGGAAGAATAGCACTGAACCAATATGATGGTGGTGTTTATTTGGCATCAGATACAACAAATAAAATATGTGTGTTGGATGCTGCAAATGGAATGTCACTACATACAGAAACAACTCTAGAAATAAATAAAAAAATAATATACAACCCAGAAGATAAGTCAATATGGACTCTACAACCATCAATATCAAATTTATTTATAATAAAACCAACTGTTAATAGTACAATTGAAATAACAGAATTAAATGGTAGTTTAATAGATGAAGGACAATTTGGAACTTTAAGTCCAGATTATGTAAAACCGAAAGATCTTTGGTTGATGTCATATGAATGTGTTAGAAAACCAAGAGAAAATTTTGAGGGGGAAACTCCTGTAAAATATTATTGGAAGTGGTTGAATGACCAAAGTCCAGAATTTTTTATATACGATTTAAGTGGTGATCAATTGGAAAAAACCGGAAATTATACATACACTGGACCAAAACCATTTAAAGATGTACCACTTAATAAATACCCTAATAAAGATATAGAAAAAACAAATTTACCAGAGTATCAACAAACAATATTTGACAAAATTGAGTATGAGTTGAACTATATAGACGATCAAGATGATATTTCAACAGAAGCAACACCATTACAACTATTTTTAGGATTTAAAGCTTTAGAAGAGGGTGCATATTCATCATATCTACAATTATACAAAAAAGAAGAAGTTGAATTTAGTATAATGGGTACAAAAAATAACATAATCTATTTCGAAACCATTGTAGAAAATAACTTTAAAACAGGAAGGATAAAACTTAACATGATGTCCGAAGAGACATTTATAGGAAGAGGTCTTAAAGTAGGACACTATTTGGAAATAATAATAAAGGATACAACAAATACAAAAAATAAATACTTATCTAATAACAATGGTTATATAGTTAAAATAAAAGAATTATATACAAAAACAATAATAGTAGATTTTTTCAATCAAAATCTGGATTTTCTTGAAAAGGAAAGTACAATTATATCAGAATATCCAACAACAGGTACGGAAACTTATTTAAAAACTACTTTTAGAGTAGTGGATAGAGAAATTGCTAGATTCAAAACTATTGGACAAACAGATATAGAAGATCCTAGATTTAAAATTGAATTGGGAAATGTTGGTAAAAACATTGGTCCAAACGAAGTGTTTATATTCAAAGATTATGACATATTAGAAGGTGGAATAGATTGGAACTTTTTAAACACTAAAAGAAAAGAGCTTCTTATGATGAAGCACTTAATATATCCGTATATAGGATCATATAAATCTATAATAAATGCAATAAACTTTTTTTGGATATAATGATTTACAACTAAATGAGTACTATAAAAATGTAGACGTAACTTCTGAAAATTTCTCAAAATTATTCAAAGTTGAGATACCTGATATATTTGATAATAGCATAGAAGGATGGACAGAAAATGATTTTATAAAACACACTTTCCCAAATGAAAAATTTGAGGAAACAAATTTATTTAATCTAACATATCAAATAACAGACAAAGAAGGTACAAACTTATTGAAATATAGTTTAGATGAAATAACAATCAAATTACAAGGGTTAAAATTTTGGCTTAAGAGTAATATAATACCACTGACTCATAAAATATTAGATATAACAGGTCGTTCGTATTTCACAAGTGGAACTCAAATAACACACAGAGTACATGATATGAGAATAGTAAATATTCGTGAAAATATGACACCAATAACATTCAAATTAAATGAAGCTTATTTAATGCCAGTAAATAGTGGTTCTACCGTCTATAATTGCGTATTAGATTTTTATACAATTATAGATGGGATAGGTGCAGATAAAAATCCAACAGGATTAGTAACACCACCAAAACCATATCATGAATATAAAGAACATTTAGAATTACCAGAATACTTTACAATAAAAATAAGAACATATAAAACATATAAAGAGTGGGCACCTTTTACAAATTACATGAAAGAGGATAAAATCATCTATTATGGTAAAATATATGAATCAACAATTGACAATAATAAAATAAAAAGTCCGAGAAAACATGAAGATGTAACAGAATGGAACGCAAATAGTCAATATACAAAAACTAGTATAGTAAAATATAATAAAGAATTATTTGTATATAGTGGACTTGGTGCTGTTGGATCAAGCACACCACCGGTTTTGGATCAAGGTGATAATCAAAATTGGTTAAATATAACAGAATGGAAAGAAATAAATTTGGAACCGGTACAAACAATTGATGAATATAGACAAATACCAATACCTCCAAAATTAGGAGCAACACATTCAATTATTTCTATGAAAGAAAATGGTCCTCATAAAACACCACCAATCGCACCATTTAATTTTGCGATAGATTCTAACATAGATCCATTTATAGTGGTTGAAATCACATCAGAAAACGGATATGGATCTGTATATAGAGATAGAAAAAACTATGAGATAAGAGGATTGAAAGACTTAGTGGATTCATCAGGAATGATGGATATAATAGGACCATTTGAACCAATAAAACAAATTTGATATAAAATATTTTATGTATAAAAAAAAAGAGGATCTTAAAAGATCCTCTTTTTTTTATTTACTATTCTATTAGTTATTAGAAGTAGGTTCAACAACAGTTGCTTCTATAGTTTCAACCGTTTTAGTTTTTCTTTTCTTTTCGATTTTATCGACAATAACTCCTTCTTCAAATGAAGATACCCAATTTTGAATGTCAGTAGACAAACTTTTTGCATAAGAATCATAATAATTGAAAAGTTTACTAATTGATCCAATTCTCATTAAAACTTCTGAGAAAGTATAAGAATCTTTAGTAAGACCTTTAACTTTATGTTTAGAAATTAAATGATAAATATAAGTGATTTCTGTAGCGTTTACAGGAAATGCAACTAATTCTTTATCATTCGAATACTTAACGTCTCTCATTGTACCTAACAACTCTGTTAATTCAATTGCAAAGAATACGGTATTCACATCATATTCTAATTTTTGTAAAATTAAGTCTGTTAAGAATTTCCACTGAACTCTATTAAGGTGAAAATTATACTTAACATCTCTCAATGAATTAGTATATTCTTTCCATAACTCTTGTGATGTTTTATAAAGATTATCTTTATCTTCTTCACTTTTACCAGTACCATCATTATTAGTCATGAAATTCTCAATAGTTGAGATTTTATTATCTAATAAAGTTTCATTAGAAGGATTAATTACTAAATTTTCAGTTTCATTTTCAAAGAATTTAATCTCTGGTTTTACTACGTTTGTTTCAATATTTGACATATTTTTATTTTTATTTTTTTACAGATTAACTGTTAATTCTTTCCGATCTTTTATTTAGATTAGAATCATTTAAATCCAAAGATTGTAGTGTTTCCAACTTATCTTTAGCATTTGTATATTTCTCAATCCATTTATCTTGCTCTTCCATCAAATCAGAGTGTTCTCCAATTGCCGCCAAATTATTATTTGATAAATAAAGTGCAAGGTTTGCCTCAGCTTCCGCCATTTCTGCCTCATATCTTTTTGATAGAGCAGTTAAATACTTATTTGTTAAACTCATAATTAAATAATAAATTCTTCATCCGTTTTTTTAACATCTTTTTGTTGTTCGGAATAAAGTTCTTCAACTTTATTCGCTCTAGCTACTTTCTCAACACCATATTTATTAACAATAGATGAAAATGTGTTTAAATCAGTTCCAACTAATTTAATTTTACCACTCTCCATATTAATGTTGATTTTATCAATCTCTTGTTCAATAAGAATTGTAATTGATTCATCATCAAAAACATTCAAAAGATCTTCATTGATTATGACTTTAAGTTCTTTTCTAAGAACAAATGCAAAATCATCTGATATTTTAGCAACTTTGATTAATTGTTTTTGCTTAGAGCTTCCAATAAATTGGAAACCAACGTTTACAGGAAATGACTTCTTATTGAAGACATCCATAAAAAGTTCTTCTGTTGTTTCGTCTAACTTATAGAACGCTTCTGTTGTTTCTTTTGCCATATTTAATATAATTTAATTTATGTTTTTATTTATAATCTTTATTGTTAAAAAAGTTTAGATGAATGCCAAAATTGTCCCAACTAAGGTCATTATACCGATAATTGGATAAACTCTCCAATACAATTTATCATAATATTCATTACTTCTGAAAAGAGAATATCCTATAATAACCAAATAGGAATATTTATCAACCTTTCTGACTTCATAAAAACTAAGAAGTTCTCCAAGTCCTTTCAGTGTTAAAAAACGAGTAATCTCCGAAGAATATTCTTTTATATAATTTTCAGATATACGATCTATATCCGATTTTTTCAAAGAAAATGCATCACCTATTATTTCTTCAGGAATATTTAGAACCGTGTACATTCTTTTCGCTTTATCGATTCTAAGACCAAATGATTGTTCAATCTCATCACGATTTTCTTTTAAAACTTTTTTGTAAAGAGAGAAAAGTTTTAATTTTTTTAAGATAAAAATATTATTATTCATATCTATTATATAAATAATATTTAAAATGTTTTATTGTAATTTAGAACCTTTTTTGTCACCCAGTTTTTCAACCATAACCGTATCAATATTAGATCCAGGACCAATTTTATCATTCAGTTCTCTAAGCATATCAATTATTTTATCATTTTGCGCGTGAATATCACCATATTTACCTAACTTAACCCTTTCCGTGGAAGATTTAGTACTTTTAGAATTAACAGGATTAATGTTAACTGCACTACGCATAGCATTTGCCGCAGATCCAACCGCAGATCCGATAGCACCACCAACAGAACTGAAAACTCCCTTACTATCAGTTTTTGTATTTATTCGAGACATTCTTTCCATCTGAGATAACTTTTTATCATTTATATTATTCATCGCAGAACCCATCTTAGTTATAGAAGATGCCAACTTATCATATGCCTTAGAAAGTAAAATCATACCATTTGCCATATTAGTCATAGGATCTCCCATAATCGCACCTTTTATAAATGAACCTAATCCACCTTGTGAAGATTTTAACTTATTAGCAACTGCCATATAATAGAAAAGATTTGAAGAAACCGACTTCATGAAATTCGGATCTATTTTATTATTAAAATATTTAGCATTACCACCCACTATTTTTGCGGTTATTGCCATCTGCATTGCAAGACGATTTACATGAGAAATATCAACACTTTTCGTAAATGCACCACCTGCCATATCGTTTTTAATAAACTCACCCAGTGATTCATTTCGTATATCTCGCTTAATGGTCATTAAAGCCTCGATTTTTTTAGCCATTGTCGCATATCCTAATAAACTATGTGATAAATTAGAAACAAAACCAGTAGGCACTAAATAAGATAAATACTTTTTATTTTTATCCAAAATCTTGGCAGTTATTACCATTTGTACAACTAAATCCTTAACACCACTATCATTCATTAAAACACCAAAACTTCCTGCAACATAATCTGTCAATCTGGTATATCCTTTAATACCAATACTCAAATTAGGAACAAATAATGGATTTAAAATACTAGAAAGGTATTTGTTATTTTTAGATATGGCTTTACCAACCAAAATCATCGAATTAACAACCTTCTTAGGACCGTTTAAGTCGGTATCTACAATAAAACTACTTATACCCGATGCCAAAAGAGTGTAAGATTTAATAGCCTTTGAAATGTTCCATGACCAAGCCTTTGTAGGAGTGGAATCCCATTTTAGATTCGCCCATTCAAATGTTTGACCAACCGCAACAATACCACGAGCAATACCAACAATACCTTTAATCATATTACCGACAACTTCATCACCAGATGAGAACATACCAACATCCTCACTCAATGCCTTAAATACCGGTGCAAATGCCTTCAATGCGGCACCGACACCCTGTCCCCATTTAACGGAAGGATATTTACCTTCTTCAAATTTAGAAGCATTTTTTTCAAAAACTCCAGCTGCTGCTATAATACCATGACTAACAGCAACAACTGCCTTTGCAAAGTCCGCAGGTCCAACACCACCACCTTTTGACAAAAATCCAGGTGCATTTTCTAACAACATACCATAAACAGGAGCAAAAGCACCTATAGCAAGTCCAATTCCTTCTGCCCAAGCTTTAGTAGGTCCTGGTTTCCAGACAGCCGCAAGTTTAGGATCACCAAAGAACTTAGCAGCCTCAACTATACCACTAGATATAGTTTTTATAGCAATACCAAAATCTCCTGGTTTTATTTTACCACCAAAAATCGCATTAATAGCACCTGTTTGTAATACAAGAGAGTATACCTGACCAAAGGCACCAATCGCCAAAGAAACACCCTCCGCCCATTCTTTAGTAGGGCCATTTTTAAATACTCCACTATTCTTACTGAAAATATAACCAGTACTTACTATAGATTTGGCAACTTCTTTAACTGCCCAAGTACCATCTTTTATTATAAACTTTGGAAGCAAACCTAATACAGAAACTCCAACAGACCAAGCAGTCATCAATAAACCAATAGTAATCGCCCATTCAGATCCAGGGAAATTCTTATACTTACCTCTAGAAATCATTCTATCAGTAGTCAATATAGATTTGGCAACTTCTTTAAGTGCCCAGATTCCATCTCTTACTATCATCTTAGGTAAAATACCAAGAACTGCCATACCGGCCGCATAACCAAGCATAAGTGCAGAAACCGTCACAGACCATCCTATACCAGGATATTTCTCATATTTACCTTTACCAACCACTCTATCAGTAGTAACTATAGATTTGGCAACTTCTTTAAGTGCCCAGATTCCATCTCTCACTATCATTTTAGGTAAGATACCAAGTGCGGCCATACCAACCGCATAACCAAGCATAAGCGCAGAAACCGTCACAGACCATCCTATACCAGGATACTTATCATATTTACCTTTACTAACTTCTTTATCGGTAGTAACTATAGATTTGGCAACTTCTTTAAGTGCTACTATTCCATCTTTTACTACTATTTTAGGTAAAATACCAAGTGCTGCCATTCCAATTGCATAACCAATCATAAGTGCAGATACACTCAGTGACCATGCTATACCAGGATATTTATCATATTTACCTTTACTAACTTCTTTATCAGTGGTAACTATAGATTTAGCAACTTCTTTTATCGCATGTGCACCATCCTTTATTACAATCTTAGGCATTATACCTAATACAAGCATGGCTGCACCAAATACAAGCATCAATCCACCAACCGTAAGTGACCAGCCTATACCAGGGTATTTGTCATATTTTCCTTTAGCTATAATGTGAGAAGACGCGGCAATAGATCCCGCCACAATAATAACGGCTACCGCACCTAATGCAATCGCAGCTAATCCAACTCCTGCAGTAAGTGCTATAACCACACCTAAACCAAGAACCGCCAATCCAAAAATTAATATGGCAGTACCAGCACCCAACGACCAAGCTATACTTGGATATTTACCATATTGACCCATCCCAATAATATGAGAAGATATCATAATTGCAGCGGCTATAGCAATTATAGCAATTGTTCCTTTTGCTATATCAGCTATTCCTATTTTAAATTTACTTATAATAACAAAAGGTATCATCATAATTGCTATTATAATTCCTAATGCAATACCAAACAATGCCATTTTTATTGTCTCTGAAATACTTGGAGCCTTTGTTTTAGAAAGTATATGAGATGAAAGCATTATGGCAAGAGAAACTAATGTAAATAAAACCGGCATTTTAACAACAGAACTCCATTTCATCCCATCTAAAGATTTACCAATTAATTTAACTGCAAATCCTATAACTACAAAAACTAAAGAAATTGCAATGGCCGTTATAAATTGCATAAGGGTTATCGGCTTTACCATAGATAAAAACTTAGAAGAAAGAACAATAGCTAATGCAATAAGTGGTAACACAAGAGGTATCATAAGAGCGGATTTCATATTCACTTTACCCATTGCTTGTATTATATTTTTCAATCCAAAAGAAATGACCGTAAATATAAAAGCAACCATTATCGCACCCCATGCTTGTGCCAAACCAATTGTTTGAGTCTTCTTCAAAATATAAGAAGAAAGAACAATACCTAACGCAATAGCTGGTAGTACCAAAGGCAAGAAAACAATTGCTTTAAGCATAGTACCAATACTATTCCCACCAAGTGCGGTTAATAATTTATTTATACCATAAGAAACAACCGTAAACATAGCAGCAATAAAAATTGCACTAAGTGCCTGCGTAAAAGAAATAGGAGTTATTTTTTTCAATATCCAAGAAGATAAAGTTATACCTAATGCAATTGCAGGCAAAACTAATACAAGACCCGCGACCGACTTAATAACCTGACCCCATGACATATATTTAAAAGCACCTATTATCTTTCCAATTGCAGGACTAAGCATACTAAATCCGACTCCAATCAATATCATCGTCAATACTTGTTTAAATCCAATAGGAGTTAATTTATTCAATTGTTGTGAAGCTAAAGTCATACCTAATGCAATTGCAGGTAAAACCATCACCAAACCAATTGCAGACTTAATAACTGCACCCCATGACATACCACTAAAAGCACCTATTATCTTTCCAATTGCCGGACTAAGCAGACTGAATCCAACTCCAATCAATATCATCGTTAATACTTGTTTAAATCCAATAGGAGTTATTTTTTTCAATATCCAAGAAGAAACCGTTACAGCAATTGACATCAAAACCAAAGCAGAAGCGGTTACTGCGGCCTCTTTTAAAGAAAGCTTTAGAGCAGCAACTTTCTTAAATGCCTCCGCAATAATCAATATAGCAATTGAAAGTCCTATGACTGAAAGGAAATTTATACCACCAACAAGCTTAAAGGCCATACCAATTGCCAAAACAGCAACTGCTATAAGAAGTATTGTTCCGACACCCTTTTTGAGTTCACTTTCTTTCTTTGGATCACCACCTGCCTTTTCAAAATCACTTTTCTTATCTCCACCAGATGATTTCTTTTTAGACAAACTTATTATAGTTTCCTGATTCTTTAGAATTTGTTTTGAATCTTGAATTAATTGCTTAACACCTACATTTATTTCCTTTATCTCTGTTATAAAGTCACCCTTTTGAAGAGCTTCGGTAGTTGCGGATTTATTATCATTACCCGAAGAACTTAAAGCCGCAGCAATAGCCTCCAAGCCCTCTGATAGATTATTTAATGCCGCTAATAACTTTTGATCCATTGGATAATATAATTTTATATAACTATATATAAAATTCATTTACACTTCTTAATATATATATGATAGAAAATAACATCGACATGAAAATAAAAAAACTCATAAAGTACTATCTTCTTGGAGAATCTCTTAAAGAGATAGAGATGAACAGAATATTAGACAAAATTGGAGGTAGTAAAAAGCTTTCCGATAAGGAAATAAACTTCTTAAACCTATACCAACACACAATGGAAGAGTTTATGAAGGACTTCATGTACTTATCCAAAAACTCAACACATTCAAAAATAGAAGATTTATTGAAGAACGAAAAAATAATAATATGTAACCTACACGATAAAAACGGAAAGTTTGGATTAAAGATAATCAGTACAGAGAATATCTTTGAAGAAGATATATGCACGATTATAATGAAAGGTGGTGAAAAACATAATTTAGATGATAAATTCTTATACAACATAATATATAACACCAGAAAAGACGAATATTCTCTTCAAGAACAAGACGAATACTTCGAGAAAATAGAAGCAAGCAACGGAGATGATGATTAAAAGATTTAAAGACTTCATAAATGAAGAAGTAAGTGGAACTGAATTGATTGGACCTATGGGACCAGGATATGGAGAAACAGGACTTCAGAATAAAACCGTCACTTCACATGATACAAATGTAATATTCTGTGATCTTGACTCAAAGTTTTATACTATAGATGACTATAATAATATCTACGGCTCTTATCTAAAAAACGGAGGAAAACCATTAGACGGATTCTCATTAGAAAACATAATAGAGATATTAGAACATAAATAAATCTATAGATTATTGCGCATAAGAGCTTTCTATTATCTGTCCACCCATAGGATTTAACATAGAATAACTATTGTCTCTTATAATATTACCCTGTAAACTAATATCACCATTGTATGGAGAGTTATATAATGAATAAGTAAATGGATCTCCAGCAACATCAGCTTCTAAATAATAACTTCCATTTCCATTATCAGTAGCTGTAACCGGAATTAAATCTGCATTAATAGCATCACATAAAGCAGTCGCTGCCTGAGTAGTTGTTTTACCTGCAGTTGTTATACTAAAATTAGATGTGATTGCACCTGAACTTATAGTTTGAGTTATTGTAGCATATGTAACGTTTGCAACAGTTATTAATATCTTTTCTTGTTTTGCTGCTAGTAACCCACCTAATTCAGGTCTATTTGTGGTACATCCCTTAGAAGTAATTCTTAAAACTTGATTAGCAGTTCTTGACACAATCGGTAGATCATTTTGATGTTGAGTAATAAGTGTACAGCCGTCTAATATCAAATTACCACCAGTCCATAGAATCAAATTACTTTTATTTGTTTGTGTTAGTGTATTGGGATTGGAAGGTTCTCCTGGATTACCTACAGTATTAAATAATCGTATTTTTCCTCTTAAATACAAATTACCACCGGATAATTTAACGATAGGTACAAATGCATTTGATCCAGATACATAACTTTCGAAATCAATATCATATAAATAAAGAGTTCCTCCACTTACTTGTCGAGTAGATCCTAAAGAACTTCCATACCCAGAATGACCTGTAATACGCATAATATGAGCCTCACCTCCAGTTATAGTAATAGGATTGTATGCTAAATTTCCAACCACCTCATTTATTTTGACGTACCCACCAGAAACAGATAAACTCATTACACTTGATAACGGACCTCCCAATGAAGTCTCTATGTACCCTGCCTCACATGTTATATATTGACATGATCCACCTACAAATAAATACCGTCCAATACCATTCCAAAGCTGAACCAAAGATCCACAATGTCCACTAAATCTAATATTAGCACCTGCTCTAATACCAGTTGTATATGAGCAGTTTAAATTTACATATCCATAATCATATCCATATGCGTTTAATCCATAAGTAGCTCCTAATAATTCATTGATATTTAAATTTAAATTATTATTAGCAAAATGACCGGCATCTATAGCATCATATGTAGTAGCTTGGAAAAAATCAGCATTTACTGTTAAATTTGAATCTTGAATTACACCAGTAATATTTGTAATAACTTTACCAGCAGTAGTTGTCCAAGAAACCGCATCTATCTTAACCGTTCCTCCTTGATAAGCTAAACAGCTACCTCCAGTACTTTTAAGATACGGTATTTTAAAATACATATTTATACCTGCCGGACAATATAAACACGTTGATATCGTAGAAGATACATTTCGGGCCTCAAACACTGCCTCATAACCGTTCATGCCAGAACCACC
>JAIOYD010000006.1 GCA_021741285.1 Rickettsiaceae bacterium
TTTTTGTTGCCGATTGTTGGCTATTCCCTTCCTCTATGAATTTTATTACCCTCTTCCTTAAATCTATACTATATGCTTGCATTTTTTGCTTTATACTATCACATATTCTACGCTATCTCAAGTTGATTTACTATAGTAGTTAGAATATTTTTAACCATGTTGTTAATTTTTACTTGCTCAAATAAAATCGCTTTAGGCGATGACAGTTCTTTAACAACTGACAGCAGGATAAAAACATATTTTTATAGCCCTAATGAAGTTTATCTTCTTGTTCTTCATTATGGATTTCAATCGCATATTGAGTTTGGCAAAGGGGAGACCATTGAAACCATTACTTTAGGCGACTCTTACGCATGGAAGATAACACCTTTAGGGAATAGATTGTTTATAAAACCTATGGAACGTGACATTAGAACTAACATGACAATTATTACTGACAAGAGAACGTATCAATTCGACATTGTTTCCAAAGAACTTGAAGATGGTGAAGAAAAGGATTTAGTGTATGTCATTAGGTTTCAGTACCCCAAAAAATCTAGGTAATTTATGTCAAAAGATAACGTGCCAGGACAAATTGACGGTAGCAATAAAGGGTCGCCAGAAGTTGATCAAGAGCTATCACAAGTTGCTACCAATCCAAAACAAAGTATATTAATACTTGTTGGCGTCATTGCCGTATTTGCTTATCTATTTTTTAACTTATTTATTAACTCATCAGATGTAGATAAAAATAAAGATAATACCCCAATTCCAACTGAGGTAGCTAAGCCCATTCAAGTAGCAGCTGATAGTGATATTCCATCAATTCCGACATTACCCGCTCCTCCACGCTTAGAGGATCCGACTCCTCCACCCCCTACTCCATCGGATGCTGAGGCTTTGCCCTTAGCAGGAGAAGCTTTACCTTCTTTACCATCTGCTAGCTCGGAAGTATTGCCAACACCTGACATAACTTCCTCCCCTACTCTTCCCTTTGGGAAAGTACGAGATGATGACTCGCAAAAAAAGCTAGAAGCAAAACGAAAATCTGCAATAGTACTCGTGGCTGGAACGCCTCAAACTAAGTCTGCTGAACAACTTCAACAAGAAACTGATTTTGTTCATCGCGGAGATATGAATCTGGTTTTAGGACGTGGTAAAATCATTGATGCAATTGTTGAAACCGCACTTAACACTGATCTTGGCGGAGAAATACGCGCAATAATTACTAAAGACATATATTCCGAGTGGGGTAAAAATATTTTACTACCAAAAGGCTCTAGAGTTTTTGGTAGTTATGCTACCGGAATTGATGGTTCATATGGACGAATTTCTATTGAGTGGACAAGAATAGACCTTACAACTGGGTATACTGTGAACTTAAGCGGTGCAGGAGTAGATAATCTTGGTAGAAAAGGCAACCAAGGCAGAGTAGATAATAAATTCAGAGAGAGATTTTCTAATGCAGTTTTAAGATCTGTATTCAACGTTGTATTAGCAAAGACTATTGATTCGTTGGTTAAGCCTCAAATAAACTCTCAGGCTGCTGCCAACCGTAATCTTACAGCCTCTAATGTAAAAAACATAGCGAACGGTATTTTCACACAACCTACTACAGCAATCCTGACTGATGGTCAAAAAAGAGTTCAAATTTGTGCCGCTGTGCTTGTGGCAATAGAAGATAAAACTTCCGCAACATTTACACAAATCAATACAGCTTGCAATACTTTGGCAGCTGATGCAACAGCTACTGATACAGCAAAACTTACTTCCCTTATGAGCACTATTAATGCTTCTTCTGATGGTTTAATACAAAATACTACGGCCAATGTTGAACAAAGTAAAGCTCAAGAATCTTCTAAGCAAGCCTTTACAGATATCTCTGACACAGTAAAAGAACTTCTTGAAGAGCAGGAATTTAAGCCTACTATCACTATAGACCAAGGTACAGTTGTACAGATCTATGTAAATAAAGATTATAAATTTCCAAAAGCTGCTATTAGTAAGTCGAGGTCAATAAAATGAGTTTTGCTGCACTAGAGACTTACCTTCTGCCGTTTAAAAATATCTTCGCTGAAGAAGGTGTTAATGAGTTGATGATTAACAAGCCTGGTGAAGCCTGGGTTGAGAAAAAAGGAGATCAACGATTAGAATTAATACCAGAAGTTGATATTGATCATTTACTTGGTTTAGGAAGGTTGGTAGCTCAATCTACTGATCAGAAAATTTCCGAAGAAAATCCTTTGCTTTCAGCAACTCTACCTAATGGCTATCGTATTCAGATAGTATTTCCACCAGCTGTTGAACCAAATTTAGCAGCTTTTGCAATACGTAAAGGTTCAACGATGCACCTTTCTCTTGATGCATACGCTAAAATGGGAGCATTTGATAATACTTCTACAGAAGAAATGGTTGATGAAAACAATGCAATATTATGTAACTACTTAAAAGAAAAGAAAATTAAAGAGTTTATAAGACATGCAGTACTTTGTAAGAAGAATATAGTAATTAGTGGTGGTACATCTACAGGTAAAACTACTTTTACTAATGCTGCACTCGGTGAAATTCCAACTCATGAAAGATTAATTACAGTTGAAGATGCTAGAGAAGTGCAGTTACACAACCATCCAAACAAAGTCCATTTATTAGCCTCTAAGGGCGGCCAAGGAAGAGCGAAAGTAACAACTCAAGATCTTATTGAAGCTTGCTTGCGTTTGCGCCCAGATAGAATAATTGTTGGTGAACTTCGAGGATCAGAAGCCTTCAGCTTTTTAAGAGCAATTAATACTGGTCATCCAGGTTCCATATCGACATTGCACGCCGATGCTCCTTCAATGGCCCTAGAGCAGTTGAAGCTAATGGTTATGCAAGCTGGCCTTGGAATGCCGCCAGATGAAATTAAGAAATACATTTTAGCTGTTGTTGATATAGTGGTTCAGTTAAAACGTGGTACGGGGGGCAAACGATTTGTTTCTGAGATATACTTCAAAGGAATGAAAGGAGAAAATTAGTGTTTAATAAGATTCTAAAAAAAGCTAGAACAATCTTTGGTCATATTGTAATCCACCCATTTGTGCTCATTTGCACCTTGTGGACAAGTGGCCTTATTATATCCTTTATTACTAATGAATATAGAGCAATTGGCTTAGATTTAAATGCAATTGCAATAGCCTATAAATGGGCATCTTGGCTTTTACACTCCTGGACAAAGCTAAGTTTTGAAGCTTATGATTATATAAAAATAAAACTAGTGCTAGCGTTAATAGCTCCTTTATCGTTTGTTACATTGTTCTATGTGAAGAACTTTACCAGGATAAAGACTCTTGAGTTTTTCTTACCAAAAGAAGCAGTATATGGTTCAGCTGACTGGGCAACGCAGGCAGACATAGAAAGAGCTAATTTAAGAGCAACACACGGCATGCTTCTAGGAAAAGACCCTATTGGCTATTTTTGTGCAGATGGCTTTCAGCACGCTTTGTTATTCGCTCCGACTGGGTCAGGCAAGGGGGTCGGGTTCGTAATTCCAAATTTACTCTTTTGGGACCACTCTGTCATTGTGCATGATATTAAGCTGGAAAATCACCTTTTAACCAGTGGCTGGAGAGCTCAAAATGGCCAGGAAGTTTACGTGTGGGAACCTTCAAATCCCGATGGAGTTACTAATTGTTATAATCCTATTGATTGGGTAAGTAGCAAACCTGGACAGATGGTAGATGACGTACAAAAAATTGCTAATCTAATACTGCCAAAGCAAGAGTTTTGGGAAAATGAAGCAAGAAGTCTATTTTTAGGGGTAGTACTTTACCTTATTGCCAATGAAACTAAGGTTAAATCATTTGGTGAAGTTGTAAGAACTATGCGTAGTGATGATGTGGTGTATAACCTTGCTGTAGCTTTGGATGTACTAGGTGAAGTTATGCATCCTGTTGCTTATATGAATATTGCTGCATTTTTACAAAAAGCTGATAAGGAACGTTCTGGTGTCATTTCAACGATGAACTCTTCTCTTGAGTTATGGGCGAATCCATTGATCGATGCTGCAACAGCTTCCTCAGATTTCAATATCATGGAATTTAAAAAGAAAAAAACTACTGTATTTGTTGGCTTAACTCCAGATAACATTCAAAGATTGCAAAAATTGATGCAAATCTTTTATCAACAAGCCAGTGAATTCTTAAGTCGCAAAATGCCAGATATAAAAGAAGAACCATATGGGGTGATGTTTTTACTAGATGAATTTCCAACACTTGGAAAAATGGAGCAAATAAAAGCTGGTATTGCTTATTTTAGGGGGTACAGGGTCCGCTTGTTCTTAATTATCCAAGATACTCAGCAGCTTAAAGGAGCTTACGAGGAAGCGGGAATGAACTCCTTCTTATCAAATTCAACATTCCGTATTACTTTCGCAGCCAATAACTATGAAACTGCAAATCTAATTTCACAATTATGCGGCAATAAAACAGTAGAACAAACTTCTTATAACAAACCATTATTCTTTGATTTGAACGTTTCAACAAGAACTCAAAATGTTTCAAATGTATCACGAGCGTTATTACTTCCTCAAGAAGTTATTCAATTAGATCGTGATGAGCAGATCGTACTAATTGAATCTTTCCCCCCAATTAGATCACAGAAAATTAAGTATTTTGAAGATAAGTTCTTTACAAAAAGACTTTTACCATCTACATTTATACCAACACAAAAGCCTTTCGACCCCAAAAGTGCGAAGGCCAGCGAAGCTAAAGATGCTGAAGAACAGGCGTAGATTTGTGGCAGGAGGACTTGAATCTTTCCTAGCTTATTTAAAAAAAAGAAATACACATGCGCTGTGCAATAATGGATATTGGCTACAATGCCATAAGAGCTGTTGTTTATGAAGGCAACACACTTGGTGCTCCTGAAATATTTAACAATAAATTCAAGAACGATATTCTGAGCCTGCTATCAAATGAATCATTTGATATTAAACATCAATCATATCTTTCTATTCAATATCTCTTACATGTCTTCAAAAAGCTAGAAGTTACAGAGATTAATTGTGTTGCCACAGCTGTTCTTAGAGATCACCCAAGAGCCAATGAATTTATCTCATTTATAAAAAAGAAATATCACTTTAATATCAGAGTAATCACTGGCGAAGAGGAAGCCAAGTTAACTGCGCAAGGGTTGATTAGCGGTATATCTGATAGCATAGGTATTGCAGCTGATCTAGGCGGCGGTAGCTTGGAGCTAGTGGAAGTGGAAAACGGCCAGATAGGAAAGCTCGAATCGCTTGAGCTTGGAACTAAAATCATTACAACCCGTAACATTACGAATAAAAATGAAATAATCCAAATAATCTTAGAAAGATTTGGTAACCAGACTTATAAAAACCTTTATCTTATAGGAGGAGCTCTGCGATTTATCGGCCGGTTATATATAGATTTTACAGAATATCCTATAAAAAACCTGCATAATCTCGAGATACTATCGGAAGAATTTTCGAGCTATCTAAAAAAACTAAAATTCTCTTCAAGCAATACAAAAAGCAAACTAGGTAAACGAAAAATTAACAGCAACGCATTATTGGTCGCGGAAGCAATGATTGAAGTGTTTAAACCAGAGAAAATCATTGTTTCTACCTTTGGGCTCAAAGAAGGGGTAAGAGTAGAGTTATTAAGCGAAGCTGATAAACATAAAGATATTGTTGAAGAAAAAGTAAAATATACTTGTAATTACGATAGTACTAAAACAGATTTTAATAGCTATCATGATATTTTAGAATCCTTAGCAGGGAAAAGTGATATTAGTATGACAATCCTAAAATTTGCCATCATGCTTATGAGTTTAAAACGTAAATTTGATAATACGCTTCCTCCAACTGCCCTTACAGAATTTATACTATCTTCAGAGATTCCATTTAAACATCAAGTTCGGCTGATGCTTGCTCTAGCTATTGCTTATGCGTCTAATTATAAACCAGATAACAATCTAGTTAAAATTTCAAAAAAGTTACTCACCAAAGAAGATTATGCCAGAAGTCAAATTATTGGCCATTTCTTACAAATAGCCGAAGAAATTGATGGTCCAAGCTTCAGGTCGCCATCTTTTTCTATTAAATCAAAAAATTACTACCTTGAGATCGATAGTGAAGAAATTTTACCACGCCCTACTTTTGAAAAAGTCTGCAGCCGACTTAAATCAATTGCTTATGCAAAAAAAATATACTCTAATTAATACCAGTTCAAAATTAACGATACAAATGATATCAAAAGATAAGTTATGCTAAGAAACACTGAAAATTCTTATGGTTTAATTGCCAGAATTCTGCACTGGGTAATAGCTTTTTCAATAATTGGACTGATATCTGTTGGTTTTTTTATGAGCTCCATGGAACCATCCCCAGAGAAATTTGAATTATATGGCATGCATAAAGCTTTTGGCGTGATTGTATTATCTCTCGTAGTTTTAAGAATTATTTGGAGGTTGTCTAATAAAGTGGTGCTACCATTAGCAGACCTACCAAATATAATGAAACTTGCTGCTAAATTAGGGCATTTATTGCTATATATTTTCATGCTTATAATGCCAATTAGTGGTGTTATGATGTCTAGGTTTGGAGCCCATGATATACCTGTTTTTGGCCTATTTGTAATTCCTGGGCTTGAAAAAAATGAAGAGCTATCAACTCTTTTTCATACAATACACGTAACAGCTATCTGGGGATTTATAGCAATGATATTAATGCATATCGGAGCAGCTTTTTATCACCACTTTATCAGAAAAGATAATGTTTTTGTGCGTATAATAAAGCAAGCAGACGTTAGCTAATTCCTACGTCAAAACTCTAAAGTTTTAATTAAAGAGATGAAAATACTCTCCGCAAGGCAGCTCTGCAATTGATGTGTCTCATTTCATTTGGAAAATGATACTAAAATAATTAGATATGGAGTATTACGAATCTCATCTTATCTAGACAATGCTTGATCTTTGTTTTGCTCTTTAACTCGTGTTTTAATTACAGCCTTAACAAGGTCAGCTTCCCGATTAACGTTATGTTGATATTTTGCTCCATTTTTGGTTAAGGTTTGGCCAGCATCTTCAACTTTTTTCTGATCTTGAGCAGAAAAACGACTCATCACTTGCTCTGTAATATTTGTCAAAAATGCCCAAGAAAGTTCTATTTTTTCTTGAAGAGTTAGGCTTTTATCTTCATCTTTTTTATGCCTAGCTTGATCGTATAATTCCTGAGAATGTTGATCTGCAACTGATAGATGGACATTTTTTTTACCACCAGAACGCATTCTTTTTATAAGAATAAACGCAATAACCGAGACTACTAAAAGCAGAAAAATATTAAAACTAGAAGACATACCTAAAACCATCTTTACTTTTACACTACGGTTAATTCTATCACTAGTGATTCTTCTGATCCAGAAAAACCAAGTCTGAAGTCAAGAAACTAGCAAAAATTATCTATTAATTTGTGCTTTTTTGCTAAAAAATAACTTTGTTGAGCAATTACCTACTTTGCAGCATCCAAGATATGATTATAATTAACCTGAACTATGGATAAGAGATGGAAAGTTAATTAATAAAACTAGCAATTTGAATATAAAATTTATGCACGATTATTGTTACAAAATATACACCGGTTAACTGGTTTATCTACTTTATCTCAGATTACCATTGATATAAAGTAATATATAGTGTAGCTACTATACTAATAGGGCAATAAAATTGACAAATATTATGCAGCCAAGTTCTCAGTTTTTAGGCGAATATTTACCAATTGTTGTTTTCTTTGGAATAGCAACATTAGTATCTGTTGTAGTTATCATTTTACCTAAAATTCTTGCAACTGCAAAGCCAAATGAAAACAAACTCTCCAGCTACGAATGCGGGTTTGATGCATTTGAAGATGCTAGAGGAAAATTTGATATTCGCTTTTACTTAGTGGCAATATTATTCATTATTTTTGATTTAGAAATAGCCTTTTTAATACCATGGGCGATTAATTTAAAATATATTGGTCACTTTGGCTTTTGGTCAATGATGGTATTTTTATTAGTATTAACGGGTGGTTTTATTTACGAATGGAAAAAAGGCGCTCTTGAGTGGGAGTAGTAATACAGTCTATTGAACTGAATTAAGTGTATTTTTATGACAAAAAAGTTAATTAATCAAGATAGTTTCTTTGAACAAGAATTATCAGATCGTGGTTATGTATTGACTAAAGTTGATGATTTGATTGGTTGGGCAAGATCGAACTCTCTTTGGCCAATGACGTTCGGGCTTGCTTGCTGCGCTGTAGAAATGATGCAAGCAGCTGCCAGTAGATATGACATGGATAGATTTGGCTTTTTGTTTAGACCTAGCCCAAGACAAGCTGATTTAATGATAGTTGCCGGAACTCTTACCAATAAGATGGCACCTGCAATGCGAAGGGTTTACGATCAAATGGCTGATCCTAAATATGTCATTTCAATGGGAAGCTGCGCTAATGGCGGTGGATATTATCATTATTCATACTCGGTAGTTAGAGGCTGCGATCGAATAGTTCCTGTTGATGTATACGTACCCGGATGCCCACCTACGGCAGAGGCTTTAATTTACGGATTGATGCAGCTACAGCGCAAAATCCGAAGAACAAGTAAATTTAAGGGTTAGGATATGGATTTTTCACCTATTATTAATAAATTTGCGAAAGATAATAAATTTCAGTTTATTCCAATTAGTATAAATGGTTTCACCTCTTACAGAATTAGTAAGGGGGACGTTTTTTCAGTACTACAGTTTGTAAAAGAGCATGAAGATCTGCGCTTTACAATACTCACCGATTTATTTGCTGCCGATTTTCCCGACCGCCTAGAGCGTTTTGAAGTCGTCTATAGCCTTCTTAGCTTAAAATTAAATAAGAGGCTACTATTCAAGATTAATCTTGAAGAAAATCAATCACCCCCTTCTGTTACAGCTATTTTTAGCACCGCTTGTTGGTATGAGAGAGAAGCTTTTGATATGTATGGTATAGAGTTTGAAGGTTGCCCTGATATGCGCCGAATTCTTACTGATTACGGCTTTGTTGGACATCCTTTACGCAAAGATTTTCCGCTAACTGGTCATGTCCAAGTCAGATATGATGAAAAGCTTGAAAAGGTCATTTATGAACCAGTATCTCTTGAACAAGAATTTAGAAATTTTGATTTTTCTTCGCCTTGGCAAGGTCACGAAGGACAAAAACTTCCCGGAGATGAGAAGGCAACAAAATTATGACAAAACGTAAAAAAGCGACTCCACTGACTTCGAAACCTGCTAGCAAAAAACAGGTATTAGTAAGAAATAAAGAAGCACAAGCTAAGGTACTTAATAGGAATGTTTCTGGTGCACATACTGATGAAATGACACAGAAGCCCTTGGTATTGGAAATTCAAAAAAAGACTACTACTATCAACTTTGGTCCACAACATCCAGCAGCTCATGGAGTGCTTCGCTTGATCCTAGAAATGGATGGAGAAGTAATTAACAAATCAGATCCTCATATTGGCCTTTTGCATCGTGGTACCGAAAAATTAATTGAACATAAAACCTATGCTCAGGCAGTGCCCTATTTTGACCGGCTTGATTATGTATCTCCTATGTGCCAGGAACACGCTTATGCTCTAGCTGTGGAACAGCTTATGGGCTGTAAAGTGCCACTGCGCGCGCAATATATTCGTGTTTTGTTTTCTGAGCTTACCAGAATACTTAATCACACTATGAATATAGGCACTCAAGCTGTAGATCTTGGAGCAACCACTCCTCTTTTATGGCTATTCGAGGAACGCGAAAAAATCATGGAGTTTTATGAAAGAGTGTCTGGGTCACGTATGCACTCAAATTATTTTAGACCAGGAGGAGTAGCAGCAGATTTGCCAGATGGACTCTTAGAAGACATAGCAATATTCAACAGTCAGTTTTTAAAGGTTCTAGCCGATACTGAAACTTTGCTAACAAATAACAGGATATGGAAACAAAGGCTAGTTGGAATAGGAATTGTAAGCCAAAAACAAGCAATGGAGTGGGGATTTTCAGGTCCGATGTTACGAGGTTCAGGCATAGAATGGGATTTACGCAAAAGCAATCCTTATGAGGTTTATGATAAAATGGACTTTAATATACCAATTGGAAAAAATGGTGATTGTTATGACCGCTATTTAGTACGTGTTGAAGAAATGTATCAATCAGTAAAAATTATTGAGCAATGTATCAAAGGAATACCAAAAGGCGAGGTACATTCCATTAATGCAAAAATGATTCCACCAAAACGAAGCCACATGAAAGAGTCAATGGAAGCCATGATTCATCACTTTAAGCTATATACAGAAGGATACAATGTACCAAAAGGGGAAGCTTATGGTTATGTCGAAGCGCCTAAGGGCGAATTTGGTGTATATTTATACTCTGATGGTACAAACAAACCTTATCGATGCAGAATAAAAGCACCTGGATTCGCACACCTACAAGGACTCGATTTTATGACGCGTGGTCACTTACTGGCAGACGTAGTATCAGTTATTTCTAGTCTTGATGTTGTATTTGGAGAAATAGATCGATGAGCAAAATAAAAGACGTTTTTACTTTCAATAAAAACAGCATAGCAAAAGCTGAAGAGATTATAGCTAAGTATCCAGCGGGACGCCAGAAAAGTGCTATGCTTCCCCTACTCGAATTAGCCCAAAGACAGAATGGCGGATGGTTGTCTACTGCAGCAATTGAATGCGTAGCAACATATCTATCCGAACCATTCATGCGCGCTTATGAAGTTGCAACTTTTTATACGATGTTTAATCTAAAACCTGTAGGTAGATACCATATTCAACTATGCGGAACAACACCTTGCTGGCTAATGGGCTCTGATGAAATAATGAAGGCGTGCCAAGAATCTGCTCAGACAAAATGTGGCCAGACTTCTGATGACAATCTATTTACCATTTCGGAAGTTGAGTGTCTGGGAGCGTGTAGGAACGCTCCTGTAATACAAATCAATGATGATTTTTATGAAGACCTAACTGCAAAAAAAGTTGCTGAGATACTAGAATCTCTGAGAAAAAAGAACAAAACACAATAATAATTTATGCTATAGTAAAAAGTAGTCGTTTGGAATTTATTTGAAGCCTGGGTTTGCGTTTGGTTCCCAGGCTTCACAAAGTCTAGTATTAAATCCTGCTATAACTCAGTTTAACAACTATAACGAATCAGAAAACAAGTGAAAAAATTATTGATATTACTATTTATTATTACTCCCTTAGTCACAATGGCTGACTATATAAGCAATGGTTTTTTTATAGTTGATAAACATCTCAATTTCAATAAAACAATCCGTTCGGGCCAGTGCCAAGGAACAGTGCCCTATCCCAAATTAACAAACGAAGATGAAGAGCTTTTTATGAGAATCAATGACGAAATTCATGATTTTGCAGAGCTTTACAGTATTTGTAATAGTGGCGAGAAAAACCATTTTTCAGTAAATTATGATGTGCCAAATTCGGGAACAAAAGATTTCTTTAGTGTTATCTGGCTTACCAAAAAAGATGATAAGTTATGGCGTGTTGACACATTGAATTTTAATGCAGAAACTGGAGCTATACTGACTACAGATAACCTATTCAACATTCATAGTAATCATCTATTTAGTGAATTAGCTAAGCTTTCGGAAGGCCATCTGAGTTCAAGTTGCAGCTGGGAACAATTTTTGGAAAAAATTGAAAAAAGAGATGCCCAGTTCTATATCAAGGATAATGAGTGGTTTCTCGTATTTAACTCAACCCCAGCACTTAATAATATCGTAGAAATAAAAATCCCTCAATATTTTCTAATACAGAGAGACGATCATGATAATGAATAAAGACAAAATTTTTTCCAATATTAATGGTAGCGACTCGGCTGACCTTAATGCTGCAAAAAAACGCGGTGATTGGGATAATACAAAGTCCTTAATTCAGAATGGACGTGACTGGATCATTGAGCAAGTAAAAGCTTCTGGACTACGTGGACGTGGTGGGGCTGGTTTTTCAACTGGTATGAAGTGGTCCTTTATGCCCAAAGATCATCCCAAGCCTTCATATCTGGTCGTCAATGCAGATGAGTCAGAACCTGGCACGTGTAAAGATCGTGATATTTTACGATATGAGCCCCATAAATTGATTGAAGGATGCGTTATTGCATCTGTTGGTATTGGTGCACACACTTGTTATATATACATAAGGGGAGAATTTTATAATGAGGCCGTTATCCTACAAAAAGCAATAGATGAAGCATATGATGCCATGTTAATTGGTAAAAATGCTTGCGGATCTGGTTACGATATTAACATCTACTTGCATAGAGGTGCTGGTGCATATATTTGCGGTGAAGAAACAGCGTTACTAGAAAGCTTAGAAGGTAAAAAAGGTCAGCCTAGACTAAAACCACCGTTCCCCGCTGGCGCTGGCTTATATGGCTGCCCCACAACTATTAACAATGTTGAATCTATTGCAGTTGTCCCCACTATACTACGCCGAGGTGCCGCCTGGTTTGCTGGCCTTGGTAAACCAAATAATACTGGGACTAAATTGTTTTGTATCTCCGGTCATGTTAATAACCCATGTAATGTGGAAGAAGAAATGGGTATATCTCTTAGAGAACTCATCGAAAAACATGCGGGCGGTATACGCGGAGGCTGGGATAATTTAAAAGCAATAATTCCAGGCGGTTCTTCTGTACCAATGATTCCAAAAGATATATGTGAGACGGTTTCTATGGATTTTGATTCTCTGCGAAGCGTTGGTTCCGGTCTTGGCACTGGTGGGCTGATTGTTATGGATCAATCGACTGATATTATCTATGCCATTGCTCGACTTAGCAAATTCTATATGCATGAATCCTGTGGACAGTGCACGCCGTGTCGGGAAGGAACTGGATGGATGTGGAGAGTAATGATGCGCCTTGTACGCGGGCAAGCAAAAGAAGAAGAGATCGATGAGCTACTAGATGTTACCCGCCAAGTAGAGGGACACACTATATGCGCACTTGGCGATGCTGCTGCTTGGCCAATACAAGGCTTGATTAAACATTTCCGCCATGAAATTGTAGACAGAATTCGAGTTGCTAATGTTAAATAATAAAAAACTAATAAAAAGATTTTTGCTTTTTTCTGCTGCCATTATTTTACTCGTTACTGCACTTGTTGTTATAAAAAATAACGATGGATCTAAGATACTAATTAAAGAAGAAAGTAATTTTGGGCCTGTATGGGTATTTGAGAAAACCGGCCAAAGATGCATGACTTTTATCGAGCCACCAACACCCATAGTGCAAAGTTGTGCCTTAACCCAGAATCCCAAAATAGTCTTGCATGGTTATATAAAACTATTCCTCAGTACTTTGTTTTTTAATGATAACCCACAAAGAATATTAGTAATTGGCCTTGGAGGGGCAAGTGTACATAAAGCATTAAATATATTACTGCCAAGAACACAAATCGACACCGTTGAGATCAATGATGTATTACCTAAAATTGTTGACCAATATTTCGGCTATAAAGAAGATTATCGTAATAAAATATTCATAGAAGATGGTGCGATATTCGCCAAAGAATCTGCAGCAAATATATATGACATTGTCCTTATTGATGCATTTAACGCTGATTACATACCACCACAGTTTTTAACTGATGAGTGTCATGCAAGACATCAAAAAGATACTAACTCCAAATGGAGTTGTAGCGATCAATACTTTTACCGTCAGTAAAACCTATGAACTTGAATCTGATTTATTCAAGCGTAACTTCGGTAAGTATTATAATTTGATTTTCAACAAATCACGAATTATGGTAGCTGCAAAAAATGACCTTCCTGATTTATCAGAGATAGCCAGCAATTCAATTTTCTGGCGATATAGGTTTGTTGAGGTTGATGTCAATCAGGAGGGGTTATTAGGATTGTACTCCAACCCAAATTAAAACTAGAGCTCTTGCAATAATTTATAATATCTGAATATATTTCTCGAATTTATTTTTTTTGTTCTGGAATTTGTCAGCATCCGGTAGAGGATCTTTTTTGACGGTAATGTTATCCCATTTGCTTGCAAGTTCTTTATTTATTTCTATCCACTTGATCAAGTCAGGTGATTCTTCTTTTATTGCATCTACGGGACATTCCGGTACACATACTCCGCAGTCAATACATTCTTCTGGATTTATTACGAGCATAAATTCTCCTTCGTAAAAACAATCCACCGGACACACCTCAACGCAATCGGTATATTTACATTTGACACATTCATCAGTTACAACGTAAGTCATAATAATTATCCTTTCTTTAATATATCAAAATTCTTTACAACCGATGATTTTGTTTTTGTCTATTAAGCAAAAACTTGGTACGAATTAACAATAGGAGTATAAAATATAGTATAAAGCTTGTAAACATTATCATTAACGGTAATAACATGGAGCTATGAATCGAGGGACCTCCAACCCTTAATATGCTAGCTGGCTGATGCAAGCTGTACCAAATATCAACAGAGAATTTTACAATAGGAATATTGATAAACCCAATTAATGCCATTACTGACGCTGGCTTCTCTGCTCTTAATATATTAGAACCACTATTTACAATCGTTATATAGCTTATATAGAGCAGAAACAATACTAACATCGAAGTAAGCCTAGCATCCCAAACCCACCAAGTGCCCCATATGGGCTTACCCCATAATGAGCCTGTAACCAAAGTAATTAAAGCAAATGAAGCGCCAATTGGCGCAGATGCTACAGCTAAAAAATAGGAAAGCCTAGTTTTCCAAACTAAAGCTGAAAAACTACAAACAGCTATAAAAGAATAAATCCCTAAACTCATCCATGCGGATGGCACATGAACATACATCACCCGCACTATTTCTCCTTGTTGGTAATCTGGAGGCGAAGAATAGAGAGAAAGATACAGCCCTATCCCAAGAGTAATAGGCAGCAAAACAGCTAATATTGGAATAAACATAGCTTCGATTTTTAAGAATAAATTTGGCGTTAATAGCTTTAACATTATCTAATTATGATTGTTGATAATATATTTTGTGAGTATTGCTCTCCATTATGACATGACCTACGGTAACTTGGGTATTTTTCTGACATAGAGTAAGTATCCTCCTCTATATTATGAACTAACTCTATGTTTTCCTTTGTTAATTTTTTTATAACAAAACCAACTAAATCAAACATGAAATAATTTTCTCTATTTGATGGCTGAAATAACTCTTTAATTTCATCGCCCTCACTAATAAAATCATGGTAATATTTAGCATCAACTTCATATGATTTCTGTGCAATTGCTGGGCCAATAATTGCTTTTATCTTATTTGCTCCCCTATCTTGCATCATTTTTCGAACATTAGTAATTATATTTGACTTTGCGCTCTTCCAACCGCAATGCGCTGCACCAATAACTCTGCCGTCATCACTTGCAAATAAAACAGGTACACAATCTGCCGTAAGTATGCCAAGTGCCACTTTTGGTCGTGTCGTTATGGAAGCATCAGCTTGGGGTTGCTTTTTTAAGTCTATATTATCAGCAAAAATAACATCATTACCGTGCACTTGGTTCATTATGAAAAGGTCCTCAGCATTAAGATTGGTTTTGATATTATAAATATTTTTCTGCACCTGGGCTAATTTTACAGCATCAGTGCACTTATGGAGGCTATAGATGCCGCTAGAATTTGTATAGGTTCTATCAATGATATTATAATAAACTTTGTTTTTTATAAATTCTGTTTCCATGGTAAATAAATATTAATCAATACAGTCATATAGCGAATTATAAAGTATCAGAAGTCAACGAGAGATACAATCGATTAACTTCTTTACAAAATGATTTGCAATCAAATCATAACTTAACTCCGATTATTGGAGCAGAAATTGAGTTTTATCTTTCAAAAAATATCAATGTTAGAGAATTAGCAAGTAAAATAGGGCATGATATAAAACTGGAAAAGGGAAAAAATCAATATGAGATTGATCTGCCTCCTAGTCCTGATCTAGTGACCATAGCAAGAGATATTGAATCCGCAAGAAAAGATATTGGTCTATTTGCTAAGCAAATGGGGGGTAGTGCTGATTTCTGCTCCAAACCATTTGCCAATGATTATGGCAGTAGTATACACATACATTTAAACTTTCTTGAAGATAATAATATTGAAAAATATGCACAAATATTATGTTATTATTTGCCTCAATACATACAATATTTCTTGCCCAACTCTGATGATTACAAACGTTTAGATAGTAAATTTATGGCTCCAACTCATATTTCATGGGGCGGAAATAACCGAAGCGTATTAATACGAATTCCAGATTCACTACCAAAAAGGTTGGAACACAGATTAGCTGCTGCAAGCGCTGATCCAGCAGGAGTAATTTTTGCCCTATTAGATTCAATAAAACATGGAATACTATCGTATAACAATATTCCTCATATAGCAAAAACCCATGGTAATGCTTTTGATGAACAGTATCGTTTGATGCCCATTATAAATGTCTTATCGTAACTAGTATAATTAACTAACACCCCACACGCCAATTCAGCATCATCATCTGATTCTTGCTCTAATAATTCTGATTGTAATGTAGATAGTTGTTGTGTCATTACATACTGCTGCACTTCCTCAAAAAAATCTCTAAATAAATATTAGAGATTAGTAATTGGTAAAAAATATAATAGAATAAAACAATGGAACCAATCACTCTCGAGAGTGCTATCAGTGCTGGTAATCTTGGCTATAAGTGAGGCAAAATCACCGAAAAGAAAAAAATTCCTAATATTATAATAGGAATGCAACAACCGGTATATAAGAATATGACATTATTAAAAGAGCGTTGTTGCTTGACGCTTTAGCTAAATATTAAAAACTCAGAATGGTGTGCTACAACGCCTGGTACCGAACCGGAGGTTCAAAGTTTTTTTTCTTGCATGATGGTGTGATTTGCAACTAAAAAACTTAAGTTTCTTATATCTTGTAAATATAGTCCTAACTCAAGATTGGGGTTATTGATGTTGAAAATTTGTAAAAAATTATGTATGCTCTCTCACCAGATCTAATTTTCTGTGTACCCGCATGAACAAGGTAGCTTACTCTCACTATTCCTTAATTAATTACCGAAGCGATATTGATGGCCTAAGAGCAATTGCTGTTATTGCGGTAGTGTTGCACCATGCCTTTCCAAAGGTTATTAAGGGAGGATTTGTTGGAGTAGATATTTTCTTTGTTATCTCAGGTTATTTAATTGGCTCTATATTGTTTAAAAATTTTGACGCCAAAAACTTCTGCATTTATACCTTTTATGTAAGACGTATAAAAAGAATTTTTCCAGCTCTCATTTTAGTTTTAGTATTTTGTCTAGTATTTGGTTGGTTTAGTTTAACTGACGCTGAGTACATAAGACTTAGCGTGCATGCTAAAGCAAGTACTCTTTTTTATACAAATTTTATACTTGCTAAGGAAAGTGGCTACTTTGATGTTAGTGCTCATACTAAGCCTTTAATGCATTTATGGTCTTTAGCAGTAGAGGAACAATTTTATATTTTTTGTCCTTTACTATTGTATTTTGTTACCAAGAAAGGGTTCAACATCATATCAATTTGTGTGAGTATAATTTTATTATCTTTTGTTTTAAGTATTCAAACTTTACATAAACATCCTATACAAGCTTTTTACTATCCTTTATGCCGCGTTTGGGAGTTAGCAAGTCTCTTCGTCAGAAGTCTCTTTAGCTGAATTAGCAAGGGATTTTACTATATAAACTACTTAGGAAATCCATAAGAAAATGGTATAATTAGCGTATAAAGCTTATGGATTTTAAATTATGCCTATAG
>JAIOYD010000007.1 GCA_021741285.1 Rickettsiaceae bacterium
GTGAGCGTATGACGGTCGTAGATATCGGCGCTGTGATGCCACATGATTTAGTTAACTCGGAGGTTCTTGGTTCGGTGGTTAAGGAATTTTTCAGTACCTCACAGTTGTCACAATTTATGGATCAGACTAACCCATTGTCTGAAATTACTCATAAGAGAAGGTTGTCTGCTTTAGGCCCAGGTGGCGTAAGCCGTGACAGGGTTGGATTTGAAGTTCGTGACGTGCACCCAACTCATTATGGTCGCATATGCCCAATTGAAACGCCAGAAGGTCAAAATATTGGCTTGATTAACTCTATGGCTACATTCGCCAGGGTTAATAAATATGGTTTTATTGAAAGTCCATATAGAAAAGTCAAAGATGGTTTTGTAACTGATGAAGTTGTTTATTTAACGGCAAATGATGAAGCAAAATTTAAGATCGCCCAGGCAGACATGGAAATTTCTGCTGAGGGCAAAATAAAAGCAGAGATAGTTAACTGTAGATATGAAACAGGGAATTTTGTTTCTGTTCCTCCAAGCGAAGTTGACTTTATTGATGTTACGCCGATGCAGGTAGTTTCTGTGGCGGCATCTTTAATTCCATTTTTAGAAAATGACGATGCTAACAGAGCGTTGATGGGATCAAACATGCAGCGCCAGGCTGTACCATTGATTACCACTGATGCTCCTTTAGTAGGGACAGGTATTGAAGCTGTTGTTGCAAGAGATTCTGGTGCTGCTATTGTTGCGCTAAATGACGGTATAGTCGTGGAAGTTGATGCAGAGAGAATGGTGGTACAAACTCTAGAACGTAAGCAAAATGGAGCTCCAGAAGTTGATATTTATACTTTAATGAAATATCAAAAATCTAACCATAATACTTGTATTAATCAAAGGCCTTTGGTAGCAGTGGGTCAGAAAGTAAGGCAGGGAGAAGTGATTGCTGATGGTCCTGCTATTGATAAGGGTGAAATTGCTTTAGGACGTAACATGCTAGTCGCTTTTATACCGTGGAGAGGATATAACTTCGAAGATTCAATCTTAATTTCTGAGAGAATTGTAAAAGATGATGTCTTTACTTCTATACACATTGAGGAGTTTGAAGTTGTAGCAAGGGACACGCGTCTTGGGCCAGAAGAGATTACTAGAGATATGCCTAACGTAGGTGAGGAGGCTCTTCGTAATTTAGACGAAGTAGGTATTGTTCACATTGGTGCCGAAGTTAAGCCTGGTGATATATTAGTTGGAAAAGTAACTCCAAAGAGTGAGTCACCTATGACTCCTGAGGAGAAGTTACTAAGAGCTATTTTTGGCGAGAAAGCATCAGATGTAAGAGATACTTCCTTGTATGTTCCACCTGGGGTTGCTGGCACTGTTGTTGAAGTGAGAGTTCTCTCTCGTCGCGGGGTGGAAAAAGATGAACGTGCTATTACTATCGAGAAACAGCACGTGGAAAAATTGGCAAAAGACAGAGATGATGAAGTCGAAATTATTGATCGTTTTGTGTTTATGCGTTTGCACAAAATGCTTGAAGGTCAAATGATTATCAGCGGTCCAAAATCTGTTAAAGCTGGTGAAAAAATAGATCAAAAATTGCTTGAAACTTTATCAAAAGGTCAATATTGGCAACTAATTGTTGAAGATAGCTCTGTGATGAGTGAATTTGAACAAATTAAAAAGCAATATGATGAAAAGCGAGATGAGCTCAACAAGCGCTTTAATAGTAAAGTGGCTAAGCTTCAAAGTGGAGATGATTTGCCACAAGGTGCTTTAAAGGTTGTAAAAGTATTTATAGCAACAAAGCACAAACTTCAGCCTGGAGATAAGATGGCGGGTCGCCACGGGAATAAAGGTGTTATTTCTCGTATTATGCCTCAGGAAGATATGCCCTTTTTAGAAGATGGTACTGTTATTGATGTAGTACTAAACCCACTTGGTTTGCCATCAAGGATGAATGTTGGACAAATTCTTGAAACTCACCTTGGGTGGGCGGCAAAGAATCTTGGCAAAAACATTGGTGGAATGCTTGAGAAATATTCTCATAACGAAATTGATATCGATTCAATGAAAGATTTTGTTAGCAAAATTTACGAAGGTAGTGATATTGCTGGTCAAGTGAAAGACTTGAAAAAAGAAGATTTCTTAGAGTTTTGTGATAACCTGAAAGATGGTGTTCACTTTGCGACTCCTGTATTTGATGGTGCCAGAGTTGAGGGTGTAAAGGCTATGTTGAAGCTAGCCGGTCAAGATCCTTCAGGCCAAGTAAGAGTGATAGACGGTAGAACAGGGGAATATTTTGATCGCCATATTACAGTTGGTTACAAATATATTTTGAAGCTGCATCACTTGGTAGATAACAAGATTCACGCACGTTCCATTGGTCCGTATAGTCTTGTGACACAACAGCCACTTGGAGGAAAATCTCATTTCGGTGGTCAAAGGTTTGGTGAAATGGAAGTGTGGGCACTAGAAGCTTATGGTGCAGCATTTACGTTACAAGAGTTGTTAACTGTTAAGTCTGACGATGTAACTGGAAGAATCAAAATTTATGAAAACATTGTAAAAGGTGATCATAACTTTAGTTCTGGATTACCAGAATCGTTTAATGTAATGATTAAAGAATTTAGATCATTGTGCTTGAATGTACAGTTAGAAGAAGGTTCTTAAGTAAAAAAATAAAGCGCTTAAACTAAGTTTAAGCGCTTTGACTTTAGTTTATGATTTAGCACTAAAAAGGTGCTTTAAAGGTTTTAGTTTGGGGAAAAGTCCATTATGTCACAGATCAATTTTTACGGTCAGCTCAATAGTACGCAGCAATTTGATCAAATTAAAATAAACATTGCTAGTCCAGAGCAAGTTCGTTCATGGTCGTATGGTGAAGTTACAAAACCAGAGACAATAAATTACAGAACATTCAAGCCTGAGAAAGAGGGCCTGTTTTGTGCAAGAATATTTGGTCCAGTGAAGGATTTCGAATGTTTGTGTGGTAAGTATAAGAGAATGAAATATAGAGGTGTCACTTGTGAAAAATGTGGCGTTGAGGTTACTACTTCTAGGGTAAGGCGTGAGCGTATGGGGCATATCGAATTAGCTGCTCCTGTTGCTCATATTTGGTTTCTAAAATCACTACCTTCTCGGATTAGCACCCTTCTTGATATTACTATGAAGGATCTAGAGAAAATCTTATATTTTGAAAACTACGTAGTAGTAGAACCTGGCATGTCGCCTTTACAAAAAGACGAGTTGTTATCGGAAGATGCTTACTTAAGAGCTCAAGACGAGTATGGTGAAGATAGTTTTGTTGCGATGATAGGCGCTGAGGTTGTTCAGAAATTGCTAGCTGATTTAGATCTGGAAGAACTAAAGAAGCAGCTAAAAACTGATTTATTTGAAACTTCATCGGAAACCAAGAAAAAGAAGTATGTTAAAAGACTGAAGCTTGTTGAAGATTTTCTTTCTTCAGGTAATAAGCCTGAATGGATGATTATGAACGTGCTCCCTGTAATTCCGCCAGAAATAAGGCCTTTAGTCATGCTAGATGGTGGACGTTTTGCCACTTCAGACTTAAACGAGTTATATAGAAGGGTAATAAATAGAAATAACCGTTTGAGAAGACTGCTTGAGTTAAAAGCTCCGGATATTATTATTCGTAACGAAAAGCGTATGCTCCAAGAGTCAGTTGATGCGTTGTTTGATAATGGCAGACGTGGAAAAATAGTCAAAAATGCCAATAAAAGACCGTTTAAATCTTTAAGTGATATGCTTAAAGGTAAGCAAGGTCGTTTTCGTCAGAATCTTCTTGGTAAGAGGGTGGACTATTCCGGTCGTTCGGTAATTGTTGTAGGTCCAGAGATGAAGTTGCATCAATGCGGATTGCCAAAGAAGATGGCTCTAGAGCTGTTTAAGCCATTCATATATTCTAAGCTTGAAATGTATGGAATTGCTACTACTATTAAGGCAGCAAAGAAAATTGTGGAAGCTGAAAAGATTGAAGTTTGGGATATTCTTGAAGAAGTTATTAGAGAGCATCCGGTACTGCTAAACAGAGCGCCAACACTTCACCGTTTGGGAATTCAGGCATTTGAACCGTTGCTTATTGAAGGGAAGGCGATTCAGTTACATCCATTAGTATGCGCTGCTTTTAATGCTGACTTTGACGGTGACACGATGTCAGTACATATTCCTCTATCTATTGAAGCTCAGCTAGAAGCAAGAGTGCTTATGATGTCTACTAATAACATTTTAAGCCCTGCTAATGGTAAGCCTATTATTTCAGCAGATAAAGATATAGTTCTTGGTTTATATTATCTAACCCTTGCTTTGGATAAGGAGCTAGGAGAAGGAATGGTGTTTAGTGATATAAAGGAGATTGAATTTGCTTTATTTGAGAAAGTAACTACTTGCCACTCAAAGATAAAATATCGTACTAAGATTTTGAATTCTGGTGGAGAATGGGTAGAAGATATTGTTGATACTACGCCAGGGAGAGTGATTTTATCGCAGTTATTACCAAAGAGTAATAGCTTAGATTTCAAATTGCTAAATAAAGAAATGACTAAGAAAAACATATCTGGTGCAATTGATTCTGTGTATCGTTATTGTGGCCAGAAAGCTACGGTAATTTTTGCAGACAAATTAATGGAATTAGGTTTTAAGCATGCTTGTTCTTCCGGTATTTCTTTTGGGATGGATGATATGGTAGTACCTATTGCAAAATCTAAATTTCTTGGTGAAACAACTGAGCTAGTAAATGAATTTGAGCAGCAATATCTGGAAGGTTTAATTACTTACGGTGAAAAATTTAATAAGGTTGTTGATGCGTGGACTGCCTGTACAGATAAGATTGCCTCAAAAATGATGGAAGAGATAGCCATTCCTTCTAGTGATGACAAGTATCTCACTAGTCAAGAAAGATTGAATTCAATTCACATGATGGCAGTTTCTGGTGCAAGGGGTTCTGCAGCGCAGATTAAACAGCTTGCAGGTATGCGCGGATTAATGACAAAACCATCTGGTGAAATTATTGAAACGCCTATTAAGTCTAACTTTAAAGAAGGTCTTACAGTTCGTGAATATTTCAACTCGACTCACGGAGCGCGTAAAGGACTAGCAGATACGGCTCTTAAAACTGCAAATTCTGGTTACCTAACTAGAAGATTAGTTGACGTTGCTCAAGATTGTATTATTACTGACGATGATTGTGGAACAACGGATGGTATTGAAGTAAAGACTATCATCGAAGGAGGAGAGGTTATAGTTTCTCTTGCAGATCAAATTTTAGGAAGAACTGTAGCTATAGATACGTATCATCCAGCTACTGGGGAGCTATTAGTGTCAGCCAGCCAGTTAATAGACGAAGAAAAGCTTGATAAAGTAGAGTCTTCGGGATTAGATTTAATTAAAATTAGATCTGTTCTTACTTGTAAAACAAAAAGCGGAATTTGTGCGCATTGTTATGGTCGTGATTTATCTACAGGGTCATTGGTATCTATGGGTGAAGCAGTTGGAGTTATTGCCGCTCAGTCGATTGGTGAACCAGGAACTCAGCTTACAATGAGAACGTTCCACATTGGTGGTGCGGCAACGAAAGGTACTGAGGTGTCATCTATTGAGGCTTCGTATGAGGCTAAGGTAAAAATCAAAGGTCGTAATTTAGTTATTAACTCTGAAGGTCGTCAGATTGTGATGAGTCGTTCATGTGAAGTGCTGCTTGTTGATGAGAAAGGTAATGAACGTTCAAGATTTAAAGTGCCTTATGGTGCAAGATTAATGGTTGATGATGGATACAAAGTTGAAAAAGGCCAAAAACTGGCTGAGTGGGATCCATATACTATTCCAATTATTACTGAGAAATCAGGTAAAGTTATCTTTACTGATATGCTTGAAGGTTTGTCGATCAGAACCATAATGGATGACACTACGGGTATAGCGAGCAAGATAGTAATTGAATCTAAGCAATATTCAAAAGGTGCGGATTTACGTCCGCGTGTACAGTTACTTGATGCAAAGGGTAAGTCAGTAGAGCTTTCAACGGGGTTAGAGGCAAAGCATTATCTACCTGTTGGCGCGGTGCTTAGTATTGAAGATGGAGCTGACGTGGCTGCGGGTGATATTTTGGCTCGTATTCCGCGTGAATCAACATAACCCCGTGATATTACTGGTGGTTTGCCAAGAGTTGCTGAACTTGTTGAAGCTCGCCGTCCAAAAGATCATGCTGTTATTGCAGATGTTGATGGTCGTATTGAATTTGGTAAGGATTATAAATCTAAGAGAAGGGTAATTTTGCATCCAATGGATGGCGCAGAACCTCTTGAATATATGCTACCAAAAGGTAAACATGTCGTAGTTAATGAAGGCGACTTTGTTAAACGTGGAGATATGATAATCGATGGTAACCCAGTGCTTCAGGATATTCTTAAAGTTATGGGAGTTGAGGTTCTTGCTCGCTATATGGTATCAGAAATTCAGGCAGTATATAGACTGCAAGGGGTAAAAATTGATGATAAGCATATTGAAGTTGTAATTCGTCAGATGTTACAAAAAGTTGAGATTACCAATCCAGGCGACACAACGTTCCTTGCAGGAGAGCAAGTTGACTTACGTAACTTAGACGAGATAAATGCGCGTGTAGTGAAAGAAGGTGGTCAGCCAGCCAGGTATGAACCAGTATTACAAGGTATTACAAAGGCGTCACTGCAGACAAATTCATTTATTTCTGCTGCTTCATTCCAGGAAACTACGAAAGTTTTAACCGAAGCTGCTGTTGCGGGTAAAATAGATTACCTACAAGGCTTAAAAGAGAACGTTATTGTTGGTAGATTGATACCATCTGGTACTGGTTTCTATATGGGAATGGCTAAAAAATTGGCAGCGGAGAGAGATAGAATTATTGCAGAACTATAATTCTATAATTCTCCGACAAATCGACCCTTATCCAAAAGCGTGCGTAACAAACCACTTTTTTACTAAAAAATAAGTTTGTTGCGCACTTTTCTCCAAAAGCTTATTTACGTATAAGTACGCAAAAATTAAGTTATCAAATTTTAAATATTTTGTTTAAAATTATTCGACTTATTGATATTTTTTCATATTATCCTCACCTATTGATAGAAATTTTTGCCTCTGCTATACCTGTTATTTGTGGTAAATTCTCTATCTTTAAACAGTAGGTCTAATAAACTTTCTTAGCCTTTAAGGCATTCCAGTTTTTTATCTTAATTTGAATATTTTCTTATCCAAAATTAATGCAATGTTGTTTTTGATGCTAAGAAATTTATTAAAAAAAACCTATTGACATTTAAGTGACTAATGGTTACTATCTATTAATAATATGGTAGATTGTTGTTTAATAATCATTAACTTAATGTGGATTTTATGACTGGTACAAAATTAAATATGAAGTATTTGTTAGCTGCTAGTAGTATAGTAACTTTATTGGCTGCAGCACCTGAAGCACTAGCTAGTGCTAGAGGTAGTTTATTAGACGATATAAGGGGCGGCACCAAAAAGTTAAAGAGTTTCCAACCTGTTATAGCGCCTGTTGAGTTTATTGCTCCAGAAGTCTATGATAAAATTATAAGAACCAATAACCTGCGATTAGATTCTTTGCAACGAGACTTAAGAGCTATAAAGGATGATGATGGTAGTGATGATGGCTGGGATGATGATGAGCCGAGCGCTGAAGATCAAAGAATATCGATACAAGCCGATATTGACAAGGTAAAAGCTGAAATAGCTCAAGCTACTAGTGCTCGTAAAGCACCTGACTATCTAGTACAGTACGAAGCTTATCTTGCTAATGCAAAACGAGAAGCTCAAGCCCAGGAGCAAATAAGACTTTCAGAACAAAGGACATATGAATTAAGTCAACAAAGAATTCAAAAAGAACTTGATGCACAAAGAGAAGAATTAAGAAAAAGCCAAGAAGCTGCTAAGGTAAGAATTGCGGAGAAAGCGGCTGCTCAGTCATTAGAAGCTCTGCAGGCTCAACGTAAAGCGCTAATAAGAAAAGCGGAAGACGCGCATAATGCAAAAATTGAAATGATCAATGCCTCTGGTGACGATTTGGCAAAAAGAAGATTAGTTATAGACGGTGATAGATTTAAAGAAGATACTGTTGACACTTTTGACCTTGACGCGGCTATAGCTCTCAAGAAAGGTGTTAAACTAAAGGGGGAAGATGAAGACGAATTTAATGTTTCTAGTACTCCTAGTGTCTCGAGTAGCATTCCTGTAGTAGATAACTCAAAAACACCTGTAGTAGATAAGCCAAAAGATTTACAACTGTCGGCAAGAGCGCAAGCGGCACAAGACAGATTAAAAGCTTTAAAAGAAAAAGCTGAAAAAGAAGTTGCAGAAAAAGAGGCTGCTCAAGAGTTGGTAAGAGCAAAAGAAGGGGCGATTAAAGCTGCGAAGATAAAAGAGGAAATTGCTAGTACTATTTCTGTTGATCCTAATGCAAAAAAACAAGTAGCATCTAAACTTAGTAGTTTATTCGGCGGTTCTTCTAATAAGGAAGTTTCAAAAAATGATGGCCCAAAAGCTTCCGTTGGTAAACTTAAGTCAAATGCCGGTGGGTCTGTAAGCGATTTATTCGGTAAACGCAACCCTCTGTCCGGTAAAGAATTTGTCCAAAAAACCGCTCCAACTACTTCACCAGCTGATCTTGAGAATCTTAAAGCTAAACTAATTAGATTAGCTGCTATTGAAAAAAGCAAGAAGAAAGCTTTAGAAGATAGTTCTAGGGAAGTTGTGCAGAGTACTAGTAACCCACCATCTGTCCCACCGATAGGTAATATTCCACCTCCGCCACCGATGGGTGATATTCCACCTCCGCCACCGATGGGTGATATTCCGCCTCCGCCACCGATGGGTGATATTCCGCCTCCGCCACCGATGGGTGATATTCCGCCTCCGCCACCGATGGGTAATATTCCACTATCAGAGCCGTCTTCTTCGGTAGGTAGCGGTCAGGAGCCTAAAGTAAGCGGTTTGTTAGCGGCTATACAGAAAGGGTTCGCTTTGAAGAAAATAGTTAAGAAAGAAGTAGTCGTCGTCGTAGAAACTGATGAAGAGGTTAGAGCTCGCGCTCAATCTCGTTTGAGAAAAGTTGGATCAGATCCACTATCTGTACCTACAAAAAGTGCGGAAGAAATACTAGCTGAAAAAGCGGAGAACGCAAGAAAAACAGAAGAAGCTCTTGCAAAAAGAGCTGCGGCTACGCAAAAAGGTATAGAACAAAGAGCTGCGGCTAAAGAAAGGAAACGATTGGAATTTATTGCTAGTGGTGTACTTGAAGATGGCGCATCTGATGAAGATCTAATAAAAGCGATAGAAAACGAGACGCAAATAAAAAACGCTGAAGCGATAGCTCAGCGTAATAAGGAAGAAGCTGCAAGAATGAAGGCACTAGCTGATGCTAGAAAAGAAAGAGAACAGCCAATTGCTAAGAAAACTTCAAATTCAACTCATACGTCTACTGCTATTCCTACGCCACCGCCACCACCGGTATTTCAGGGCGCTGCTTTTGATTCGGAGCTAATAGACGGGTATTCTGAAGATGAATTAAGAAAGTACCTTGCATATTTCCAGTCGCTTGGATTAATAGACTCGGAAGAAAATAATGCCACCAACTCGCAATCACAGACATCTGATGCTGGGATAGATATGGACGCTAGACAAGCGTTGCTTGCTGAGATTCGTTCTGTGGGTAAGGAAAGAGAAGCAGAAGCAGAAGCAGAAGCAGCTAGACAAGCATTGCTTGCTGAGATTCGTGCCGTTGGTAAGGAAAGAGAAAAAGTAGCAGAGGCTAAACAAGCTGCTGTTGCTAAGGAAAAAGAAGCGTTGATTGAAACGGTTGCACATGACCCTAATAAAGTCTCTGAAGTACTAGCTAAGATTAACGAATTAGATGCTGCTAACAAGGGCATTTTACCTGTAGAAAAAATTAAGGCTGACGCATTTAGTGATAGTGAAGTAGCTAGCCTTTCGAATAAAGAAAAAGCAGCTTTGTATGTACAAAACCTTCAGACTCAAACAGCTGAAGATATTGATTACAACAATGTAAAAAACCCAAATGCTCAAAGTAAATTACAAATGTCTGCTTTAAATAGTATGTTATTTGATATAACGAATAACTTATTTATTAACAGGACTAATCTAGCTGGTATGGCTGCGGGTGAAGGTGTAGCTGCCGGTGAGGAAGGAGAAGCTCAGCAGAATAAGCAGGTTTGGATTACTGGCTTTTATGGTTCGGCTAAACAAGGTTCTAGACTTAATAGTTCCGGTTATAGTAGCAACACGGGTGGTGCTGCTATTGGTGCCGATATCAGTATAGGCGAAAACGAGGCTAATTTACTTGGACTTGCTTACACTAATGCTCGCTCTGGTTTTAAAATAAAACAGACTAAGAATGATAAGATTAACACTAATAGCCATATATTCTCAATTTATGGTCAGGCGGAAATTGTTAATAACTTATTATTCCACGGTTCTGCTTCAATGTTAAAAAGTGAAGTAGTTACTAAGAGTGCAAAATTAATTGATGCCACTACTTATAAGATGGCTAAAGGGAAATTTAACAGCAATGGTTACAGCTTTAACAGCTTGCTAAGCTATAAATTTGATACTGATAGCATAATCCTGATGCCTAATATAGGCTTTAAGTATGGTGTGACATTTGATGGCGCTTATAATGAGGCTGGTACTGGCGTATATAATTTATCAATAACAAAGAAATCCAGTAAGAATTTTAGTGGCTTAGTTGGGATTAAAGCAATGATGAAGCCAACAATTGTTCAGGAAAATATTCATATTATTCCAGCTATAGATTTTTCTGTTGAAAAAATATTAAGTCATAAAGAACAGAATGCAAAAGTTAAGTTAAAGTGGGCTGACCGTGAATTTACAAACGATAGTAAAACTGCCAAGTTAGAAAAAATGGCTTATAATCTCGGTGGTAGCGTATTAGTAAAACATAACAATAAGGAAATATCTGCTACTTATAACTGTCATCTGAAGAAAAAATATGTTAGCCATCAAGGAACATTAAAATTACAACTTCTTTTCTAGAAGATCCGTATTTTTCTGTGCCCAGAGACTCATTGCAGGTTTCTGGGCGTTTTTTTTAAGCCGTCTCTCCAAGATTTTGTTTGAATAATACTTTGTGATAAGTTAAATATTAAAATCTGTGGCATTAAAAATGGTCTTTATTACACCTAATTACCCTGAATTAATTTCAAACGGCTCAAGCGGCTATAGAAATTTGGCCAACTGAGTTGAGATGGTGGTCGGGCAATTCACACTAATAATTAACCACTGTGATATAAATGCACCCATCATAAAAAATTACCCCAGTTACTGACATAATGCTTGCCCCTCAGCACATGTACGTGTGTATAATCACCTCGTAATTGATTATTTTGTCACCATTTGGTTTGTGGTGGCCTTGAGGCTTAAGAGGTTCTCTTCTGAGTAATTGAGGTAAAATTGTCAAAGCGAAATGTTTCGGTAGTATAGATATTGTTGAGTTTTACAAGTATCTAACTGTCCGAAAAAGCTAATTATTAACCATAAATAAATAGGAATAAATTATGGATAAAAAATCTAAATTTAGAAAAATTCTAGCCGCGACATCGGCTCTTGCAGTTATCGTTGGTGGTGCAAGCAGTGCAATGGCTGGTCTGATTACGGATAACAATGCTGGTGATGCCACTCTTACTACAGCTGCGGCGCTTGGTGGTGGTGACAATACAGCCGGTGCCTTTGGTTATCTGGGGCCTGTTGCGATAGGTGACTCATTCTTCCTTACTAATGCTGGAAAGCACATCATAGTTAATGGTGCAAACATTGGTACGATAGATATGGTCGCTAATGCTCAAAATGTTACCGTACAGGTAAATTCATCTATTGGTTCGATTATAAGTACAGGCGGTGCAGCTAACGATGCTAGTTTAATAGTAAAAGATGGTGTTACGCTTACCCTTGATGGTAGGGTTGGTAAAACTTCAGCTAACGCTCTTCAAGCTGGTGGGGTATTTACCGGTCTTGGAACGATTGTCCTTGGTCATGGTGGTGGTGTTGGTACTTTAAGCATTGATACAGATGCAACATTTGCTGTGGGTACAACTATTCGTAGTCAGGCGGCTAACCAAGGTGTAGTGAATGTTCTTGCTAATAGAACAGTGACATTCAAAGGTGCTCTTGGTACTGGTGGTGCTGGTAACGTGCTAGATACCCTTAATCTAGCTGCTAATTCAACTGTAAACCTTAATGCTAATGCTACTTTTAACGGTGCGGTTACTTTAACTGGTGTTGCTACACGTTTGAATATTGCGAATGGTGTAACTCTTACTGCTGCTGATGTATCTGGTAATGCTGCTAATAATGGTGTGCTTGCTTTTACTGGTATAGGTAACAGTAATGTAGTAGGTACAATCGGTGCTGGTGGTGCACTAAAGGAAATTATTGCCAATAGCAATGGTACTATTACTCTTGCTGGAGGAGGTGCTGCTGTTTTAACTCAGACTTTGACAATTGCAAACGCTGGAGCGGATGTTAGAATTTCTGCTAATGGTCTTACTGGTGCAACTGTATTTAATGCAAACGGTCTAGTAAAAGTTGCGGCTAATGGTCTAGTTACTGGTGCAGTGACTACTACTTCTGGTGATGCTACTGGTGCAAACGGTGGTAAAATAGAGTTTGCAGCTGCTGGTAAAATTACTGGAGGATTGATCGGTGCTGATGCTAATAGACTGGCCGAGGTTAAGGTTACTGGTGCTGGTATACTACAACTTGATGGCGGTGGCTCTCATTATGTTAAACAATTTTCATTACACAATGCTGGTTCAGTAATAGAAGTTGCCGATAATGGTGTGTTAGTCGGTAACATTGTTGCTACAAACGGTGATGGTGAAGGTAAGATTATTTTCAAAGCAAATGGTGGAATTACAGGTCAAATCGGTGCTGTTGCTGGTAATGGTATCCTCTTAGTTGAAGCTAATGGTGCTGGGACTGTAAATATTGGTGCTGGTAATCATAAAATTACTTCACTTGATTTGAAGAATGGTGGTTCGATATTTACATTCGCTGATGGAGCAAAGGTGACTGGTAAAATACAAAATACAACAGGTGGTGGTGTAGCTGGTATAGTAAATTTCACAGGTAATGGTGAAATTACTGGACTTACAGGTGGTGTAGGCGCCCTTGCTTTGGCAACAGTTAACCTAAATGGTGATGCTGATACAGTAGTAAAATTTGGTGATAAAATCACTGCAGCCAATATTAATACTGTTAATGGTGGTACTCTAGAATTGAACGGTGTTGCTGGTAATGACATAGTAGGTTCATTGAATTTCACTGCTAATGGTGGTGGTTTGGTGATTAGTGGTGATGAAGCTCATAATGTTGGACTAATTACAACAGTAGGTAACGTTGGCATGGTTGAAATTAAAAATACCGTTGGTGCTGGTGCTCCTAGACTTATAAAGTTTGAAGGCAAAATCGGTAACAGACTTACTGCAAATTCGTTGGAATTATTTACACTTAATTCAGGTGCAAACCTTGTGACAGCTAAGTTTATGACTGCTTCAACTGATTCACAAATTACAGCTATTCACGTTGGTACTGGTGGTGGTATTTTAGAATTTGCAGAAGCTAATGCAACCCATAAAATTGGCGGCATTACAGCTGCACCTGGCAACAAAGGTACTCTAAAAATAACTAATAGTACTACGTTTGAATCAGCTGCTAATAATGCAGCGGTGACCTTTGGTACTGCTCAAGACAGATTGGCTGAAGTAGAAATTGGCAATGGACAAACTTTGACAGTTGGTGATGGTATTAGCATTTTTGCAAACAAACTTTTTGGTACTGTAGCTAATGGTGGAGTACTTACATTTTTAGGTGATTCTACATTTTCAGCAACTTCTAATGGAAATATAATTTCTGACATTAATGTTAATGGTGCTGCTGGTAAGGTTATAAAATTGCTTGATGTGACAACCATTAATGGTGTTGCAACTGTGGGTGCTGGTACTTTAGAAATTTCAAGCAATTTCACCGCTGCAAACTTAAAAGCTGCTGTAGCTAATAACGGTACAGTTAGGTTTACTAACAGTGCTGCAATGACTGTTGCTGGTACGGTTGGAAATGGTGGTTCACTAAACGCAATCGAGTTTGCAGGGAGTAATGTCGAGTTTACAGGCGTAGTAACTCATGCTGCTGGTAAAAGCTTTACATTTACAGATGCTATCAATGCAGCAGCACAGGTGACTTTTGATGCTGGTACTGATGTGGGTGGTAACGATTTCGTAAATAGTACGACTAAAGGCTTAACACATACTGTGGTGCTAAATAAAAATCTTACAGATTTCGCCGGTGTTCAGCTAGCTGCTGACCCAACTAAACACATTAATTTCCAGTTGGATCTTGGAAAGAATGTTACCCTAAGCGGGGCAACAGTTGCGAATGGTGCAAACTTTACTACCGGAACGGATACCAAAGGTGATTTGATATTTAACACAACTAATGCTGGAGCAGTAAATTCTGTGGGTGCTGGGGGTAAGACATTAGCTGATGTTCAGTTTACTAAGAGCATGACTGTTACTAATGGTCTATTTGCTACAAACGTAAATGTTGGTGGAGCACAAATTGCTACAGTAGGCGGAAGAATATTAGGAAATACATTTGTTCTTGATGCTGACGCTTCAAAAGTTATTCTATCAAATGGAGTAACCGTAGATACAGTTATTACAGCGAAAGTACTTAACAAAGGATTGGTTGAGTTTGCAGGTAATGCAACACTGAATAAAGATATTGGAACTGTTGCGAATGCACCAGCTTCTGTAACTTTTGCTGATACACCAAACGTTGTTCAGACCCTAAATACGGACAATATTTTTGCAACTAATATTCTTTTAAGACAAGGTGCAGTAAATCTTAATAAAAATATTTCGCTAACTGGTTCTACTACAGCAAGCAATACATCAATTGCTCTTAATGACAAGAAATTGACTGTGGCTAATGGAAATCTTCTTGCTTTCAGTGGAAACAACAATATTACTCTTGATGTTGCGGTTAATGGTACTGTTGTAACAGGCGGTGGTCAAATTGTAAGCTTAGGTACTCTAGAGTTCGCAGCTGGAACAACGATTAAGGTAGCCCCTAACAGTGGAGTTGCAGGCCTAGTTGGTGGTGCAACTATTAAAACCTCTGTTATTACAAGTGCTACTGTTGTTGCGGCTGGAAAAACTTTAGATTTAAGTAAAGTTGACGTCAAAACACCAGATACATTTACTAAATGGACAGCGGCTCCAGGTGCTAATGGTGGACTAGATCTTATAGTATCAGATAGGTCTGAAGCGGCTCTTCTTGAGATATTAGGCTCAAGTGCAGATGCTGCGGATAAGGCGAACATTGCTGCGATAACTAGTGCTGCTTTCGGTACTGATGGTAACAAAGTTAGAGAGATGTTGAGAGGATTGAATACTGGTGGTGTTCCTGATAAGGCTAAAGTTAATGAAGCACTAGATCGTCTACCTGCTTTAACAACAGTATCTGATGCAGTAGAAAGCACAGCTAGTGCAGTTAGTATGGGAATGTCACAACGTATGACTAACCTAGCTGGAAGCCAAGGTGCACGAGTCCAAAATAGAACTGTTGCATCTAACGGATCTGCGAGCGGTATTGCTGCTGGTGATGGAGGTGACAGATACGGTATATGGGCAAGTCCATTCTTCGGTAAAACTACGCAGAAAGAAAACAAAGGCGCTGCTGGTTATAAAAGCAATGCATATGGTGCAAGCTTCGGTTTTGATACCAGAGCTAACGAAGATATGATCGTCGGTGCTGCGTTTACTGTGGCTAATACTGAAATGAAGCACAGAAACTTCAAATCTGGTGATAAAACTAAAATCAGTTCTATGATGTTCTCTATCTATGGAATGCAACAAATTACTGATAACTGGTTTGCTCATGGAGTTGCTACATTTGGTTCAAACGAAGTTAAAAATGCTGAGAAAAGAGTGGCAGGCTTGACAATGTATGATACTGTTCATGGTAAATATAATTCTGCGTCATTCAATGGTGAAGCAATGTTTGGTTATAACGTTTTAACAGACCAAGTAACGTTTACACCAATGGCTGGTCTTAGATATAGCAGAGTTAACGATGGTGGATATAAGGAAACTGGATCAACAACAGGTCAGAACTTAGATGTTAATACTAAAGCATCTAATAAGCTTGAAATGGTTGCTGGTGTAAGAGTTGCAGGTGGTACATTCGCTTCGAATGGCATGACTCTAACTCCTGAAATCCATGGATTTGTTAACCATGATCTAATTGGTAAAAATCCAAAACAAACTTTGGGTCTGGCTGGTACTAATGGTTTAGCTGTTAAGTCAAATAAACCTGTTAAAACTACATTCAATCTAGGTCTTGGCGTAAATGCTGAGTACGGTATGATGGAGTATGGTGCTGGTTATGATGCTGAGATCGCTACTAAGCGTCTTGGGCATCAAGGAACTCTGAAGATTCGTGTGAACTTCTAAATTTCTATAAAATGTGGCTAGAGGAATTCGTTCCTTTAGTCACATTATTTATGACTTAGTTTTAAATCATAAAATTCTTTGACTCCTGCGGCTTAATTGTTGCAGGAGTTTTTTTTGTTCAAGATGATTATGAGGGCTTTAATCTAATTTTATATGGTTGATGTTGAATAAATTTTGTACTAGAATCCATAGTTAGGGCTGCTCGGTAGGTTAGAGTAGATAAAAAATCCTCTGGACTATGAAAATTCTATTAGAGCTGGTCCCTGGCGGCATCGTGGTGTCGTTAAACTAGCTTAACTTTAAAAAAAGGTTCTCGAAGGTGAACTTTGCTCAACGGCCAGAGCGGTCCTACATTTTTCTATATAATTAAATTTAAATTAAGTCGTTGATTTGATAAAATAGGCTATGATATATAAATATATTGGTAATTATCGACTAAATAATATTAAATCTGATCCTAGTACCAGCCTTAATTGGCTTTTCTTGCCTGGAGGTCCCGGAATGGGGTCCGAGTATCTTATAGATTTCGTTACAAAACTTAAAGTTCCTGGAAATATGATAATATGTGATTTTCCTGGTGATGGTAGTAATAGAAATGTAGATCAAATAAATTATACTTTGTGGAAAGATGGTTTGCTACAATTATAGTAAATCAACTTGAGATAGCGTAATTAAAGAAAGAAACTAGGGAGTCATATAAAGTATTAAAATGCGTAATTTGTTGCTTTATCCAACGTTTCATAGTCTCTGCGTCAAAATTCTAAATTTCTGACGTAATTTCAGGAATTTTTAAAATAAATGGTCGCATCTTTATTTTTTGTATATATCCCTTGCCAAGGACGTAAAATTTTGGTGCCATGGTATCAAAAACTCAGATTT